>DASYSV010000534.1:0-5359 GCA_036010185.1 Puia sp. | reverse complement strand
GGGGGCACTTCGCGGATGCGGTTGAACTCCCGCAGCTGCTCATATTTTTCTTCCAGGCGGATAACCAGCTCTTCTTCGTTGCGGCCTTCATAGAGCTCGTCGATCACGCTCATATGATATTTCGACAGGCGAAGCTGATTGCTTTTGCCTTCTCCGACACGGAAAAGAAGCGAATATTTCTTGATCCATTCTTCCGGCAGCACCCCGAGCGTACCATCATGCAGCGGGACGAACTGCTGGCGGTTGCCGAGCGCTTTTTTAACATCCGCGATAGTCACCTTCTGATCGCCGAATACGATGTCCACCCGCGCGTCGAACCAATCGGTATTGCTGCTGATATGGATCTTTGTCTGCGGTTTGGCGGTATTGAACCGGAAGTTCTTCAGCGCGTCGAAGCCGTAGACGGGCACTTTCATCTCTTCCATCGCGTCCACGAAGAGGAAGAACCAGTTGTTCTTCAATACGTCCGCTCCTTTTAATGCCAGGCTGTACGAACCTTCCGGATGGATAAAGGCAGAATGCAAAGACTCCAGCTTCCGGAAGAATTGCAGCTCGGCTTCTTTATTGCGATGGACGATCAGGACTTTGTCGCCGTCCGGTACCACGATCTCGTCCTTTCCGCCGGGCCGGGTCTCAAAACCCTTGTAGGAGAATATCGGCTGGAAGACCAGGTAGTCTCCTTTTTCCTGGAGCAATAATTTTTTTTCAGGGTCTCCTTCCCGTATCTCCCGTACCAGCCCGCTGCCGAAATCCACGGGATAGTCCATCGTCAGCGGCAGCACGAACGAGCGCAATTGTGCCGGCCACTCGGCTTTGGGGATCATCCGACCTTGTCCGCCGGCGAATTTTTCGATCAGCGCGATATCCTCCGGCTTGTTCCAGAGATAAAGGTTATTGTTATAGAAAAAAAGCAGCGGGCTCCTGCACTCGTTGCGTGCAATGTCTACCGGCTGGCCATTGATCTTGACGAAACAGCTCACCTCGTACCCATCCTTTTCCGCCGAGACCGAGAATTGCGGCGAAATCACGTCGCCTGAAAGACCAACGGGCAGCAGATTGATCGTCTTAAAGACCTTATGACCGTTGAGATAGAATACAAATGGATTGGAGCCGAGCTCGAGGAACAGCTTTTTCAGTTTGGGGTGGAGATATTCCACCATCAGTTTTTTCGTTTCCTCGGGGAGGGAGTCCTCTTCCTGATGGATGATATTCTCCCAGATGCCGCTGAAGGGGGAATTCCGGTTGAGGTATTTATTGATCTCGCCGTCCTGCATCTTGCGAAGCGAAGGGATCAGCTGCCGGTCGAATTCGGAAAAGGGATCGACGGGGATGAATTTGGAGAGATCGAGCTTTTCGGCCTTTGTCGAATAGCCGCTCTGTTCTTCATTGCTTTCACCCGCTACCGCATCCAGCTCAAATCCGGGGAAACCCTCATAGTTGAAATTGAAGACCACGCCAAGACGCTGCGCATTCCCGATCGCTTTTTCCTCTTCGACCACCGTGACCGGGGCCTCTACCTCCACCGGGCGGGGACGGATGCCCGCTACCGGAGCTACACGCTTGATCGTCGTATCCAGCACACGCAGGAAAGGTTTTCCTTCCTTATAGGAGAACTCGAATTTACCCTGCAGGTCATCGGAGAGCGAATAACCGTATGCTTCCAGTAACTTGTTCTTTTCCTTGTCCCAGTTGCGGATGCTGTCGAAATAGTAGGCGCCGTGCGCATGGAGTAATTGCAGCAGGACGATCACTTTGGGTAGCGAGAGGGGGTGGATGGTATCGGGATAATCGCTGCTCGTATCGAAATTCCGTTCCTCGTTTTTCCGGAGCACCACCTGGTACACCTGTCCTTCGATCTCGACGGATGCCTTCACCACCTCGTCTTTGGCGTATTCGATACGCGCACGCTGGGTGCGCAGATATTTTTCGGCGTCGGCGAGCGTCTGTTGCGAGCAAAGGAGACGGATGGTCTTCAGATCGATGAATTTCATCTTGATGACCGTATGGCGCTGGTCGTATTGGACTTCTTCGGCTTTCAGCATATTCCGGTCGAGCAGTTCCTGCAGCTGGATCAGCGCTCCCGCCTCATGACGACAGATATCGCCCAGATTATAGGGGCAACTGCATCTGATGGAAAGCGTCTTCGGGTCCTTGAACTTCTGAACATAGACCTTGTAATAGGTAGTATAGCTGTCATCTTTCACCCGGAAAGTAACGGACTCGAACAGCTCGTCGTATTCGATCAGTTCAACATATCCAATGGCATGGATCTTTTTTCCCCGGCGAATCACTTCATCGGTTCCATTGGTATATACATACTTAATAAGGTGCGGTAACGCCATATGCTTTATTAATCCGAAAAGGCCAATCTGCAAAACTAAAGGAAAAAAGGTGAGTGTAGAAAATTAAATCCATCTTACCTTTGGTAGACCCCTGATGCGGGTTCTCTTTGTACCACAGATCGTTATGTTAAACCGCGTTTATGATCTTCCGTATTAAATTATTGTCACCTATCCTTGCTTTGCTTCTTTTTACCGTCTTACCCTCTTCGCCGGTACGCGCCCAACGACAAAAAAAGACCGATAAGCTGTTATTGACGAATCTCGATGCGCATATCCGCTATCTGTCCGACGAAAAGACAGGCGTGAGTAAAATGGCGGGGGAAAAGCAGGCCGGCGATTATATCGTGAGCGAACTCAGCAAGGCCGGGCTTAAACCGAAGGGTGACAATGGGGGTTGGCTGCAGGGATTCGAGATCGATCAGGGTCGTATCGTCAGCGGCGATGCCTATTTTATCGTGAACGACCACCCGCTGATCCTCAACAAGGAATATTTTCCACTGGCATTCAGCGCGATAGGAACGGTTTCGGGCTCCCCGGCAATAGCCCTCCAGGAAAGCGGCGTGCCCTGGTTCCTCGATCTTCGCGATCTACTCGAAAATCAGGACGGAGCAAAGACCGATCTTTTGGAAGCCATCCATTCAAAGGCCGCGGCTTTCGCCAAAAAAGGAGCCACTGCGCTTATCGTCTACAATACATCGAAAACGCCGGACAACCTGACCTTCGACCCGAAGGATAAGCGCGAACCCGCCGCTATTCCCATCGTCTATGTCACCGCAGACGCAAAAAAGAAATATCTCCGGGATGAATCCGCCTCGGTGGATATCCGGATCAGGACGGGTTTTTCCGAAAAGACCAGCTCGGGCCATAATGTAGTCGGTTATATCGACAACGGCGCATCATCGACCGTCCTGATAGGGACGCGGTATGAGGAAGACAATGTGGCCGGCGTCGCCGCGATGATCGAGCTGGCGAGAATGCTGGTCCCTTCGCGACTAAAAAACAACAACTATCTGTTCGTAGCCTTTTCCGGCATCGGCCAGGGGTCTTTCGGATCGAAGTTCATGGCCGGGCATACGCCGGCGGATACGCACCAATTGAACTATCTGCTCGAGTTGGACCGGTCCGCTCCTCCCCAGGACAGCACCTATGGTCTGATCGTTGGCGGCAGCGGCTCTTCGCCTGCCTGGTGGGGCACCTGCCGGGAGGCCGGTAAAATAGCTTTCCCCTTACACCTGGACAGCAGCTATGCAAGATCGGGTGATCAGACTTATTTCTATTCTCAGCGTGTGCCGGCGCTGGTGTTCTATATGGGTGCCGACAAACCGGGTCACATGCTGGAGCTGGAAGTGTTAAAATATGTATTCGATATTGTGAAAGCCGCGA
Organism: Puia sp.; assembly: GCA_036010185.1. Lineage (GTDB taxonomy): Bacteria > Bacteroidota > Bacteroidia > Chitinophagales > Chitinophagaceae > Puia. The sequence continues at coordinate 1,634 of DASYSV010000534.1, read as the reverse complement.
ATACGCGCGGAAAGCTGGCATTTACTCCAACGGGCTCATGAAGCTGAAGCTCAATATAGAAGATATGACGGGGGAGTTCTTCGAGGACACCCGTTTGCTGGGTCTGGTGGCCCCGGTGAAGGACTATCAGTTCTGCTGGCAGCTGAACAACCGCATGCGGATGGACTTCCGCATCAATAATGACATCGAGATCCAGCTGACCAAACGGCAGCGAAAATATTTCTTCGGGGTTTATGAATACCGGGAGGACGGCAATTCGCTCCGGCATTTCCTTTATAACAATCAATTCGACGGGGAATACTTATTGCCTGAGTTCAAGCATCTGGATTTCCTGTGGCTGCTCAAGGGGGACATGGTCCCCGACGAAAAGCTGGCCCTGCTCATGGGTTCGGTCCGTGCCGTCCCCGGCGTGCAGCTTGTGATGGAGCTGGCACAGGAAAAGATCAGAAATAAAGGACATTTAATTTTTTAGGAAAAGGGCGCCGGAGGCCCGTTAAAAATCTTTAGCCATGTGGGAAGAAAAAAACAACACGTTGTACCGGAAATTCCAATTCAAGGATTTTTCGCAGGCATTTGCATTTATGACGCGGGTAGCGCTCGCGGCCGAAAAAATGGACCATCATCCGAATTGGTCCAATGTTTATAATACGGTGGAGATCCGGCTGTCGACGCATGATGCAGGTGACGTAGTCACCGATAAGGACAGGAAGCTGGCGAAAATAATAGATGCGCTGATGTAGCCTCCGCGCCGCAGTCGACTAGCCAGGATTTGCCAGCGGCGAATCGCCCGGAGGGCGGACATTGAGGGCAGACATTAGCCGTTCATGCTCGCAAGGAATTCCTCATTGCTCTTCGTACCACGCATGCGTTTCAGCAGTTCATTCATCGCCTCTTCCGGGTTCATATCGTTGAGATAAACGCGCAACAGGTTCATGCGCTGGAGCACCTCGCGTTCCAGCAACAGATCGTCGCGGCGGGTCGAGGAGGATACCAGGTCGATAGCCGGGTAGATGCGGCGGTTGGAAAGACGGCGGTCAAGCTGTAATTCCATATTGCCGGTACCTTTGAACTCTTCGAAGATCACCTCATCCATTTTGGAACCTGTGTCGATGAGGGCGGTGGCGAGGATGGTCAATGATCCGCCGTTCTCGATCTTACGCGCCGCACCGAAGAACTGTTTGGGTTTCTGCATGGCGTTGGCTTCCACACCTCCCGACAGCACCTTCCCCGAAGCCGGAGCCACGGTATTGTGCGCGCGGGCGAGCCTGGTGATCGAATCGAGGAGGATGATCACATCGTGACCGCATTCCACGAGACGCTTGGCTTTTTGGAGCGCGATGGTGGACACCTTTACGTGTTTCTCAGCCGGTTCGTCGAAAGTAGAGGCGATGACCTCGGCCTTGACGCTGCGTTCCATATCGGTGACCTCCTCGGGGCGTTCGTCGACGAGGACGATCATCAGGTAGCAATCGGGGTGGTTGGCTGCAACGGCGTTTGCGACGGCTTTCAGCAACATCGTCTTACCCGTCTTGGGTTGGGAGACGATGAGACCGCGCTGTCCCTTGCCGATGGGCGTGAACAGATCGATGATACGGGTGGAATAATCGTTGGGCGTTGTGAACAGGTTCAGCTTT
>DASYSV010000328.1:0-4607 GCA_036010185.1 Puia sp. | reverse complement strand
GCCGGAATTGCCGGGATTCAGGGAGGCGTCTGTCTGAATGATATCATCGATCAGCCTCCCGTTGCTTGCCCGAAGCGTCCGCCCCAGGGCGCTGACCACACCCGCCGTCACCGTATGCTGAAGACCCAGTGGATTTCCGATGGCGATCGCGATCTGGCCGGGTTGCAACGCTTCCGAGTCGGCAAAAGAAAGCACCCTCAGACCCGTCACGTCGATCTTCAGCACGGCAATATCGGTAGACGGATCCGCTCCCTTCAGTTCGGCGGCGACCGTCCGACCATCCGCCAGCGAGACCCTTATATCCTTGGCATTTTCAATGACGTGATTGTTAGTGACTACAAACCCGTCGGTCGAGATGATAAATCCCGAACCCGATGCCGGCATAAGCTTGAATTCCCGGCTTCGCCGGTCATTTGCAGGCTTTTTCACCTGTATATGCACCACCGCCTCCGCCACCTGCCCTACCACGCCGGTGATCGTCCGCGAATAGCTGTCCAGCAACTCCGCGTCAGCCGGCGGCGCATAATTGATCCATGAATAAATGGCTTCCATGTATTCTTTGCCGGCAAATTGCCGACCAGAATTTTTGTCTGCCAGACTGGCACAAAAAAGGGTAACTTCGCCAGCGAAAACGATTGTACAATGACGCCGAAGCTTGGAAACTATATCACCGGCCGATGGATCACCGGTGATGGAGAAGGTCAACCCTTATACAATGCCTACAATGGCGAAATCCTGACCCACGCGAGCACCAAAGGCCTCGATTTTGATTCGATCCTGCGATATGCCCGCGAGACCGGCAATCCTGCTCTCCGCCGCATGACCTTTCCCGAACGCGGCCGAATGTTACGCTCCCTCGCACTCTATCTCCGTCAGCATCTCGAAGAATTTTATCGGATCAGCTTTCTTACCGGTGCCACCCGCTCCGACAGCTGGATCGACCTGGAAGGAGGTATCGGCAACCTCTTTTCCTATGCCTCGCTCCGTCGAAAATTTCCCGACGAGCCCTTCTGTCCAGACGGGGAAGGACAATCCCTTGGCAAGGCAGGCACATTCATGGGGCAGCATATCCTGGTGCCGAAAGAGGGGGTCGCCGTCCATATCAACGCTTTCAATTTCCCCGTTTGGGGCATGCTCGAGAAGATCGCGGTCAACCTGCTGGCAGGTATGCCCGCGGTGGTCAAACCCGCTACCGTCACCTCCTTTCTCACCGAAGCCGTGGTCCGCCGGATAGGCGAGTCGGGAATCCTGCCCGATGGGGCGCTACAGCTTATCTGTGGCAGCGCAGGCGATCTCCTGGACTATGTCGGCTCGCAGGACGTGGTTACTTTCACCGGCTCGGCCTCTACCGGCCAACTCCTGAAGTCCCACCCCCGGATAATGGCGGAAAATGTGCCCTTCAATATGGAAGCGGATTCGCTCAATTGCCTGGTTCTCGGCGAAGACGTTGCGCCCGGCATGCCCGAATGGGACCTGTTCATAAAAGAGCTAAGAAAAGAGATGACGGTGAAGGCCGGTCAGAAATGTACCGCGGTCCGCCGCATCTTCGTTCCCGAAAATAAACTGGAAGACGCCCGAAAAGCACTGATCCATGCGATCTCGCAGACTCCCATCGGTAACCCTGAGAACGAAAAAGTGCGTATGGGCCCCCTTGCCGGACAATCGCAGCGGGAAGAAGTCCGTGCACAGGTTTCCAAATTACTGGCCTCTTCACAATTGATCTATGGCTCACTGGATAGCGTCGAGCTCATCGAGGGCGATGCCCGGAAAGGCGCTTTCCTGAGCCCGTTGCTCCTGCTCAACGAACATCCTTTCACAAGCGAAGAGCCTCATACCATCGAGGCCTTCGGACCCGTCAGTACCCTTATGCCATATAGCGATACGGACTCGGTAATCCAACTCTCGAAGCTTGGGAAAGGATCGCTCTGCAGCTCGATCGTCACCGCCAATGCAGATATTGCCCGTCGTTATGTTCTTGGCGCGGCAACGCACCATGGCCGCATCCTCATTCTCAACAGTGAATGCGCGAAGGAAAGTACCGGTCATGGAAGTCCCCTACCTTCGTTGGTCCACGGCGGCCCCGGTCGCGCCGGCGGCGGTGAAGAAATGGGAGGCATCAGGGGAGTGAAACATTATATGCAACGCGTGGCGGTGCAGGGCTCGCCAACGATGCTCACCGCAGTCACGCATAACTGGCAGCCGCATGCCATGCAGTCAATGGACGAAAAGCATCCTTTTCGCAAATATTTCGAGGAGCTGCGGATCGGCGATACCGTCGTGACGCACAAGCGTACCGTTACGGAAGCCGATATCTCCAATTTCGCCAATCTCAGCTGGGACCATTTCTATGCGCATACGGATCATACCTCGCTGGCCGGCACCGTTTTCGAAAGACCGGTGGCACACGGTTATTTTGTCCTCAGCGCGGCGGCAGGACTCTTCGTCGATGCTGGCAAGGGTCCCGTCCTGCTCAATTATGGCCTTGAAGAATGCCGCTTTCTGAAACCCGTATACGCCGGTACCACTATCGGCGTCCGTCTCACCTGTAAAGAAAAGATCGCCCAGGAGAAAAAGGAAGAGAATGAAACGCCCCGGGGCATCGTAAAATGGTATGTGGATGTCTATGACGAGACCGGGGAGAGCGTGGCGGTGGCTACGATATTGACAATGGTGCAACGAAAGGACTAAATCGCATAAATTATGTATCAGGAGACCCGGGAAGGAACTGTGAAATCCGAAAAACTCAACGGAGTATCGACCATCGAATTTCATCACCCGCAAAGTAATTCGCTGCCGGGTCGTTTGCTCGAGGCGATCGCGCAGGAGATCCATGCCGCAGGCGACGACAGCGAAACCCGTGTGATCGTCCTCCGCTCGGGCGGTAACAAGACTTTTTGTGCCGGCGCCTCTTTCGACGAGTTGCTGGCCATTGAAACGCCCGAGCAGGGACTGCATTTTTTCAGCGGCTTTGCCCGGCTGATCAATGCGATGCGTAAATGCCCCAAATTCATTATCCTTCGCGTGCAGGGAAAATGTGTCGGCGGCGGGGTAGGCATCGCGGCAGCGGCAGATTATGCCATTGCGACGGAAGGAGCCGATGTCAAGCTGAGTGAGCTGGCCATCGGTATCGGACCCTTTGTCGTCGGGCCGGCGTGCGAGCGAAAGCTCGGAGTCGCGCATTTTGCGACCCTTGCAATCAATGCCACCGGTTGGCGAGACGCAGAATGGGCGAAAGAAAAAGGTCTCTATTCCGAACTACACGCCACATCCATCGAAATGGATGCGGCCATAGAACGGCTTGCCGGCAATCTCGCCAATTCCAACCCGGAAGCCATGGCGTTGATGAAACAACATCTCTGGCTCGGCACCGAGCACTGGGACCAGCTATTGATCGAGCGGGCGGGCATGAGCGGAAGACTTGTCCTTAGTCCGTTTGCGCGGCAAGCAATAAGCGCGCTGCGCCCGAAAAAATAGGCCCGCGCCCGGGGCGTTAGGAACGCCGCGGAACATTAAAGATCATCGTACTGATAGATTGGATCGATCGCCGAATGCGAATCCATATTGAACACCGGTTTGATCAATCCGTCCTTCAACCCGTAGACCCAGCCGTGAAGCTGTGGCCGGCGCTCTTCTTTCCAGGCACGCTGGATGATGGAGGTCTTCGCCAGGTGCATCACCTGCTCCTTCACATTCAGCTCCGTCAGCCGGTCGGCCCGGTTTTCCTCGTCGCTTATCGCATCCAGCTCTTTGCTGTACAGCCGGTACACGTCCTTGATATTCCTGAGCCACATGTTGAGCACATACTTATAGTCGTGATTGGTCATGGCCGCCTTGATACCTCCACAGCCATAATGCCCGCATACGATGACATGTCCGACCTTCAGATGATTGACGGCGAAATCGAGAACGCTCAGCAGATTGACATCCGTATGGATGACAAGATTGGCGATATTCCGGTGAACGAAGATCTCACCGGGTTGGGTACCGGTGATCCGGTCGGCGGGTACCCGGCTGTCGCTACAGCCGATCCAAAGGAAATCCGGCGTTTGCAGCTTTGCCAGCCGTTGAAAATACTCAGGGTCTTCCGATTTTAATTCATCCGCCCAACCGCGGTTATCCTTCAATAATTTTTCTATAGGTGTCATGGCTGTATTTAAATGTTCAAACCACCGCAGGCGCTAAGCACCTGTCCGGTAATATACGAGCTGAGATCGCTGGCGAGGAACAGCGTGGTATTGGCGATCTCTTCGGCGCGCCCAAAACGCCCCAAAGGAATGTTTTCCATGAATTTCTTCGCTCCGTCGCCTTCCTTGAGATAATGTGTCATATCCGTCTCTATGAAACCCGGAGCGATCGCATTGCACCGGATATTTCGGCTACCCAGCTCCTTGGCTACCGACTTCGTGAAACCGAGAATGCCGGCCTTGGAGGCCGCATAGCTGCTTTGCCCCGCATTCCCGCTGACACCTACGATCGAGCTCATATTGATGATGGAACCCTGTTTGGCCTTCATCATCGGCCGGATCACCTGTTTGGTCATATTGAAAACACTGGTGAGGTTGGTGTTGATCACCTCCTGCCATTGTTCGGAGGTAAGCCGCAGCAGG
>DASYSV010000298.1:0-11012 GCA_036010185.1 Puia sp. | reverse complement strand
ATACCCGTCAGTGTCTTGATATTGGCGTTCATCTGGGTGGGCCGGGGGTTGAAATAAAAGTATTTGATATCCCAGCAGCTTATGGCGGCATCCAATTCCGCCATGTTGAGCAGCGCCAGGTTCCGTGCCCACCTCACCTCGCTATAATTCTGGTTTATAAAGTCGGCGTCCGCGATGGCATTCCAATGACCCGGCGGCGTGAACGTGCCCACGCCGTCGGCCCAATACTGAACGATGCGCATCTGATCGCGGGTGGCATTCTTGATTGTCGTGTACGCGGCCTGTACTGCGGCCGTCATATCGGCGCTGCTGGTGGAAGGAGGCGGCCCGGGGCGCAAGGATATGATCGCCGCGGAATCGCAAAGAAACCCTTTCACCCTTCCGAAGAGCGGCAGCATCGGCGGTCTCCCCGGAGTTTCGAGGCTTATCCAGGGGGTCTGGCCGTTGGCTTGCGCCGTGGTGACATAACTGGCCCAGTTGGCGGCATTGCCGCCGGCCTTACCGGCATTGTCGGCCCTACCCCTCGCCAGGTAAAGGTCGGCCACCTGGCGACCCAGCGCCTCACCGGCGGTCACATCGCTGCGGGCCGCCGCTCCGGACGCGATGAGGCTCAACTCCTGCTGCTCCAGCTTTTGCTGGATACTCGCAACTTCATCGGGGAACAACAGCTGCATCAATTCGGCCGTGACGCCCGCAAGGACGGCGCCTTCGGACGGATAGGACGGCAGATTGCGTCTTCCGGCCAGCGCCTTCACGCCGGAGTCCACGAGGCAGGGAGCAGGACGGTTATACAGTGCCTTGTAATGCCAGCAAGCCACCAGTGCATCGTATTGGGCGGCGCTGATATAGGCCAGGGCTCTTGCCGCATAAGGAGGATTCGAAAAAGGGAACAGCGGATAAGCGAAAGGGTTCGCACTGTTGGGGGCGGGGTAGGTCCCGTCGGCATTCTGGTATGGCGGCAGGTTGTATTTAGCCATTAGACCGAGCATGATCTCATTCCAGCGCAGCACGCCCCCGGCGCTCCAGTATTTTATCTGCGTCTGCCCGTCGGCGGTTAGGTGGGCCTGAAGGCCTTTTATCTCATTGAGATCTGCGATGTACGACGGATTGGTGGTGGCCGCCGGCGCTGCGACGGCAAAAGTATCGGGCCGGGGAAGCAGAACGGGCTTCCAGGCGCCGGCGTTGAGGTCTTCATTGGCAGGGTTCAGTGCCTGCAGATTAGCCGTACGGTCGGCAACGTTTTTGTTGCACCCCGCAGCACCCACCAAAGCGATCATCGAAAGAAGATAGAAAAGACGTTGCATAATTAATTCGTTGAGGATTGGTTAGAGGAATGCTTCGACGCTTTCTTCGAAAAATGGAAAATATAGTAGACCCCGACGTCGAACATCGTGGATTGTCCCATATTACGGCCCGCGACGGTATATGCGCCGTCAACGTCGAGCGAAAGCCCGTCCACGGCTTTGAACCCATGTTTGACATGCGCTCCGATCATGGTTTCGTTCATCTTATTGCTGGGGAACGGCATATTGTTCCTGGTTATGTCGAAACCGCCGAGCGTATTCATATTCGAGACGACGGCTTCGGCTACCCAACGGTCGCCATTACGATACCCGGTGCGGAGCTGTTCGGACATCATGTTCGGCATATCGACCTGGTTGGTCAGATGCAGCGAGGTCGTATAATAGGCATCCCGGTCGATGGTGATGTCGCCGCGCCAGGTGTAGGTGCCCGAGGCGGTGACGAAGAAATGTCTGTGCTGGTAATCAAGGATCAGTCTGCCGGACAGGGTCTTGCTTTGCATACCGATGGCGAGCGGCAGGTAGTCCGCAATATAATTGGTCATAGGGACCGAGGCGCCGCCAAGTACGAACACCGAAACGGGACTATTTACATTTTGCTCCAGCGTCTTCCATTTCAGCCACACGGAGAGGTCCTGAAATCCTTTTTGGCCATGCAGGGTGCCGGCGGTCGAATGCGTCCAGATATAGGGAACGTTGACCTCAACATTGAATTTGCGCGTCACGCCGTAGATACCCATCAGACCGGCCATCTGGGTCGACGCGGTACCCAGGTTCGGATTGTTACGATGGAAGGTGCCCTCCCAGTACTCATTCCAGCTGCTGTATCCGTAGGAGGCTCCTACGCATAAGAGATTTTTCGACATCATGATGGCGTCCTGGTCCGTCTGGGCCCGAAGAAGGGCAGGCCATAGCAGCAGCGACAAAGCGGCAAGACGGACGCCTATTCTTTTAATAAGCATCATTGGTTTTGGCATTGTAGGTTCTTAGAAACGGATGTTCGCCCCGATGTTGACGACACAGTTGGCAAATGCCGCGTCGCCCTGGGTGTATTTGCCGGTCAGCTGGGTCGAGATCTTATCCGGCTCGCTTTGAGTCCGATTGCGGACCAGGGCGATGGGCACATAGGTGTATAATGATATTTTATTGAAAACATAGGTCAATCCCGGCTCGGCGGAGATAATGTAACCCGGCCGGCGGAAACCATCGCTTTTGCCGATGAGATCATATACCGGCAGGCAGTCGTCGCGCATACCGGCCGATACATTGAGTCGGTTGAACTGCATGCTCACGCCGGCCCTGGCCATCAGCTGATCGGGGACGCTCATGACATTGCTTCCATTGGCGATGGAAGAGGCGGAAGGCGTTCCGCCATGGGCGTTGGAAATGCCGTTCTGATCGGCAGGGTTGGACAGATAGAAGAAATTACCGTAGAGACCAACGCGATGTGAAAAATTATAGTAACCGTTCAGCTCGAAGGAGATGCCGGTGCCTCCGTCGCCCAATTGAATGGATTGATCAACGGGTCCGAAGGTCTTCGTGCTGTCACTGGTCTTGAAATAGTCCTGAACATTGTCATTACCGGTCGCGAATTTTAGTCCCAGCCCCACCTGTATATTGCCTTTTGGCATTTTAACGGGATCGAGCAGCCAGCGGTAGACCGCGACCCGGATGTCGCCGGCGCCGAAGGCATGTGTGCTAAATCGGTTGTAGACACCCTTTTGCTGGTAAGTCTGGGACCGCGCATTGGCTGAAATGGGAAGGTCCAGCATGAGCGTCCAGCGGGGATTCAGAATGCGGTAGATCGCGAGGTCCATCGTATAGCCATTGTTGATGACCTCGTTGCCCAGCACCTGGCGCTGTTTCTGATACGCCGTGCCCACATAATGTCTGAAGGACTTATAATAGCGGTTGTTGATGCTGAGCTGCCATTGTGCGGACGTGTCGACATGTCCCTGCTCTTCGCCGGCGGTACAAAATCCGCCGTTGCTGCGGATGGCGACACATCCCTGTGCCGAAACCCGGTTGGCGAATGCCAGAGCCGCAAAAAATAAAAAGCTGACGAATACCTTTCTCATACTATTAGTTTTGGTGGTGGTGAAAATTTTTATATCGAGTCCGCCGAGGGCGAACCATAAAGCCAGAATCGATCCATAGCTGCCGCCGCGTTCGATCCATTCGAACACTTCCCAGTGGGGATAGAAGGTTTCGGTAGCCATCTTCCAGATAAAGAGTGTGAACAAAACCCAGCGTGCCGGACGAAGAATGACCGACAGTGCCGCCATCATTTCGAGAATGCCTATGATATGCGCCGTTCCGGCCGGGTTATCGAAACCCAGGATAGCATATTGGTTTAACAAGCTTTTCTTTTCGATGAGGTTGAGCCAGCCATGACCAAGCAATAAGAGGAAAACGACGATCCGCAGACAAACGACAACACGAGCGTAGTGGCGGGCATCGGGTTTAAAGTGCGGATCGATGCGCGACCACCAGCTTTTCGGTGATCCTATCGGGCCGGTCAGCAGCAAAAGGGCAAGCGGCGCACCGAAATTACCCGCCCTTTCGAGCAGCTCGCCGACGGGTTCGCCCGACAGCGGCCGAAGAGAGGCCGTAAGAAATCCCCAGCATACCAGCCAGCCGAATATGGCGCGGACCGGATAGACCAGTAGCGAAATACCCATGAGGATATCGACGGTACCGACGAATGGCATGAGCCGGTAGGCGAGGTCATGACCGATACCGAACACGCCGAAATAGTTGCACCAGACGGATTTGGTAATGATGCCGAATGCGCCATGACCGAAAAAGCACATGGCCGATGCGATACGCAGGGTATGGTATATTCTTTGGGCGGGCCCGTTGAGCCCTTCACCTGTAAGATCTTTCATGAAAACGCTTTGATGCTGATTCTGCGGCGCGATCGCTGATCGGCGCCATCCGGTATTCGCGGGAACACCTGTCTTGAGTTTAGGCTAAGCCTGTAGCATCGGGCGGCATTTCCGCCGTAGGGACATAGCGTGAGGGGAGATCGGGTGAGCCGAAGATAGAGAGGGCTGGCATCGATGCGGCTGTGAGTGCCGGGACAGTGATGTCCATCGCCGTCGGCGTATAATCTTTGGAAATGTCGTTGGTCGTGGTATTGTGCTTCTTGCCCTGATTGGTCTGCTGCTGCAGATCGTTCACCTGGCGGAAGAAATCGTTCTTCGACTGGCGGAGCTGCATGGCCGTCATGTTGGGAATACAAAGCAGCTCAAGCGAGTCCTTGAAAATACGGCGTTTGACATATTTGTATTGAACACCGCCGACATCGATGGTGCCATCGACACGTTCGAACGTGGTACTGCTATTGTAATAAGAAAGATCGGTGACGGGGATCTTGATGCTAACCAATTGCGCCTCATTGTATTCATTGCGGTCGAGAGAGGCCTCCAGCCTGTTGTCCGCACGCTGCTCCCAATAGGCGCTCAGTAACTGGTAACCGTACCAGTTGAAAAACAGCATTCCCATGAGCAGTATGGCAGCAAGTTTTCGCAAGAATCACAAGATATACATTTTTTTGATGTGCGGGGTTTTTTTGGAGAAATTCTGGAGAAGCGGTTCGGACGAAGGCAGGCAAGGGCGGCCGGATCACCGGATGAGCAGCACGGTGCCACGCTGTATCCGTTGCGACTGCTGATAAAGCCGGTAGATACAGATATATGCATAGGTACCGGTGGGCTGCTGATTGCCGCTTGTAGTCCCGTCCCAGCCGGAAAAGGGATCATTGGTCTCGAAGACCATTCTCCCCCATCGGTCGTATACCGCCATCCTGAATTCGTTGGTCGGACCTGCAAAGGTGACTTTGAACTTATCGTTCCTTCCGTCGCCGTTGGGAGTAAAGGCTGTGGGGATATAGACATATTGCGGACAGGTGGAATCACGGATAGAGATGGAATCGACGCCCAGACAGGTATTGCTATCCGCAACATGCAACGTATATACGCCCGGGTCCGTCACGGCGATAGTTGGCGTGTTTTGGCCGTTGCTCCAGGCATAGGTGGCAAACGTCCTGGCAGGAATGACCGATATCGTGCTATAATTGCATTTGGTCGTGTCGGGCGGCAGGAATTTGCCTTGTATCGGAACCGGGACGGTAAAAGGGATCGCAACCGACAGCGTCATCGGGTAGCCGCAGAGGTCCTGGATGATCATACCGCCCGCTCCTTTCTGCGCATGAAGGACATATTGACCCGGCGCGATATGTGTGCCCAGTGTGATGCTCACCTGCGACGTATAGCCGTTGGTGTTGACGCAGTTGATACCGATGGCGCCTGCGATCGGTACGAAGGGCGTGATCGTAAACTCGCTGCCGTCCGCGGCGATCGAGCTGCAGATGATCGGCTTGGTCATCCGGACAGTGAGCGAGCTGTCGCTGCATTGTTTGACGATGCTTTCGAAGGCCGGGTATGAATCGCTGGCGAAGGTGGCGGTGGATCCGGAAAAATCGATAGTAAACCCGTTGCTGGGGCCGGGTGTGGAGTCATGACCGAAATTATTGATCATGATAAGATAGGTATGACCCGCCGTCGCCGGGATGGACTGGTTAAAGGAATTGCCGGTATAGCCGTCGGGAACGAACCGGATATTGCTGGAATCGCTGAGCCCGACGATACCCAGCGGATTGCTTCCCGGCCAGTTATTGTTGAAATTGCAGCGGACGACGTCGGATTGGGTCAGGCTGCTGCAGTTGGCACTGGTAGCATCCAGCACCGCAAAATCATAGTCGTCGAGGGTATCCTTGGGGATGATACGGAAGACCAGGTCGCCCGCGGTAGCGATGACGACCTTGAGCCACATCGAATTGTCTTCCCCGGAGCCGCAAGGGGTAGAGTTCAGGTCAAGATTATGTCCCGTGCCGGAATAACTGTATGGAGTAAAGAATTTACCGCCGCATAGGGTAAGTGCATGACAGGCATCCTGTTCCGGCTGGTTCGGGGGCAGCACCGTTTGGGCAGACGAACAAAAGGGTAACGCCAGGTAAGCCGCTACCAATATGAGACAGAGGGTGGAGTTCCGATGGGTCATAGTGCTGTGACACCTAATATTACGATCCTTAACAAGTTAGGGTTGCTGGCGTCACGCTTCCCTACGCAGGTGGCAATAGGTCAAAAACACTGCCAGAAACAAGGCCAGGAAACTAACGAACATTAGTTTTTTTGTCTAAATTTGCTTGTCTTCCAAATCTTTACAAATGTCCTATACTCCTATCCATAAAATCCGGCTAGTGACTGCGGCGGCCCTTTTTGACGGACATGACGCCGCCATTAATATCATGCGCCGGATACTGCAATCGAAGGGTGCGGAGATCATTCATCTGGGTCATAACCGCTCCGTGGCCGAGATCGTGGAATGCGCCATCGAGGAAGATGTCCAGGGAATAGCGATCACCTCATACCAGGGAGGGCATATCGAATTCTTCAAATATATGAAGGACCTGCTGGAAGAGAACGGTTGCGGCCATATTCGTCTTTTTGGCGGGGGTGGCGGCACGATCCTGCCGCAGGAGATAGAAGAGTTGCACCGGTATGGGATCACCCGTATCTATTCCCCGGACGACGGCCGGAAAATGGGTCTGGAGGGGATGATCGAAGACGTGATCCGGCAATGCGATTTTGCGCTTAACGGGAATGCGGATCAGTTTAGGGGGAAGATGACGTTGGGGGAATGGAAGGACGTAAGGAAGATCGCCAGGGCGATCACCAATGCGGAAAATGGCGTGGCCGCGGCCGGTAGTGTGACAGCCCAGGGTCCTGTCGCGGCGGTTGCGGGCACGATACCCGTCGTGGGTATTACCGGGACGGGGGGCGCAGGTAAATCTTCAGTGACGGATGAGCTGGTGCGGCGTTTTCTCCACAGCTTTTCCGACAAGACTATCGCGGTGGTTTCGGTGGATCCTTCCAAGAAAAAAACGGGTGGCGCTCTTTTAGGCGATCGCATTCGCATGAATGCGATAACCGGAGGCCGCTGCTATATGCGCAGTCTCGCGACAAGGGACAGCGACAAGGCCCTGAGCGCCCATGTACAGGAAGCCATCGACATCTGCAAGTCCGCAGGCTATGACCTCGTGATCGTCGAATCGGCGGGGGTAGGACAAAGCGATGCTTCCATCCTGGAGCATGCCGGTATCAGCATATATGTGATGACGCCCGAATATGGGGCCGCGTCACAGCTCGAGAAGATAAACATGCTGGACTATGCCGATCTCATCGTGCTCAACAAATTCGATAAGGCGGGGGCACAGGACGCACTGCATGATGTCCGCAAACAATACAAACGGAATCATGGATTATGGGCGGCAAAGGACGGGGATCTGCCCGTCATCGGCACCATCGCCTCGCAGTTCAATGACGCAGGGGTGAACGAGCTTTTCGAGAAGCTGATAGTTGCCGTTGAAAAAAAGACCGGAATACGCTATGGCGAGCTGACGCTGCATGCCCATACCGCCGACACGACCACACAATCCAAAATATTGCCACCTTCCCGGGTACGCTATCTGTCCGATATCAGCGGAGCCATCCGGGAGTACAACCGCCGGACGGAAGAACAAGCGGTCATCGCCTCGCGGCTTTATCAGCTGAACGGGGTTCTCGAACACCTACCCGCCGGATCCGCTGCCCGGCCTGAGCTGGTCGCCCAAAAAGAAAAGCTGGAACTTCAGCTGTATCCGCTCTGTAAAAAGCTGATCGACGAATGGCCGGCTATCGTGATGCGTTACCGGCAGGATTCGCTGGACTACGATGTCCGGGGGAAGGTGATCAGCCAGCCATTGTATACCGAATCGCTTTCCGGGACTGCGATACCTCGAATTGCCGTGCCGCGTATTCGTGACTGGGGGGATATCCTCCGGTGGCGGCTGCAGGAGAATTTCCCGGGGAAATATCCTTATACGGCCGGCGTCTTTCCGTTGAAACGAACCGAGGAGGACCCGACGCGAATGTTTGCGGGTGAAGGTGGCCCCGAGCGTACTAACAAACGTTTCCATTATGTTTCATTCGGTCAGCCGGCCAAAAGATTGAGTACCGCCTTTGACTCGGTGACCTTATATGGCGAGGATCCGGATCACCGACCCGACATCTATGGCAAGATCGGCAATGCCGGCGTGAGCATCGCGACGGTGGACGATGCCAAGAAGCTGTACAGCGGATTCGATCTTTGCGATCCGCGGACTTCCGTAAGTATGACCATCAATGGGCCGGCACCCATCCTGCTGGCCTTTTTCATGAATGCGGCGATCGATCAGCAATGCGAAAAATACATCTCGGAGAATAACATCACCGTTCCCAAACGACCGGATCATCCAGTGTATACCGGGGAGCTCCCCGAAGGCAACGACGGCCTGGGTCTGGGTCTGTTGGGTCTCAGCGGCGACCAGGTCCTTGCGGCCGACGTCTATGAGAAGATCAAAGCATCCACCTTGTCGCAGGTACGTGGCACGGTTCAGGCCGACATCCTGAAAGAAGACCAGGCACAGAATACCTGCATCTTCAGTACCGAATTCGCCCTTCGTCTGATGGGTGACGTTCAGTCTTATTTCATCAGACGCGTCGTTCGCAACTTTTACAGTGTGTCCATCAGCGGATATCATATTGCCGAAGCCGGGGCTAACCCTATAACGCAGCTGGCCTTTACGCTGGCCAACGGGTTCACCTATGTGGAATATTATCTTAGCAGGGGGATGTCGATCGACGATTTCGCTCCCAATCTCTCCTTCTTTTTCAGCAACGGCATGGATCCGGAATACGGCGTCATCGGCCGCGTCGCGCGGCGCATCTGGGCCAAAGCGATCAAGCATGTTTATAAAGGCAATGGCCGTTCACAAAAACTGAAATATCATATCCAGACCAGCGGCAGGAGCCTGCATGCGCAGGAGATCGACTTCAACGACATCCGGACGACGCTGCAGGCGTTGTATGCCATTTATGACAACTGCAACTCGCTGCACACAAACGCCTATGACGAAGCGATCACGACCCCGACAGAAGAAAGCGTCCGACGGGCAATGGCCATTCAGCTGATCATCAACCGTGAGCTGGGAAGCACCAAAACGGAGAACTATATCCAGGGCAGCTTCGCCGTGGAAGAGCTGACCGACCTGGTGGAGAAAGCGGTGATGGATGAATTCGACCGGCTGACCGATCGGGGTGGAGTGCTCGGCGCCATGGAAAGGATGTATCAGCGCAACAAGATACAGGAGGAGAGTCTGCATTACGAGAGCATGAAACACAGCGGTGAGCTGCCGATCGTCGGCGTCAATACTTTCCTCGACCGAAAGGGTTCGCCTACTATTCTGCCCGGGGAGGTGATACGCAGCACAAAAGAAGAAAAAGACCGGCAAATCGCGAACCTGCTGGCCTTTCGAGGTCGCAATGCCGGTCGCAGTGCGGAGATGTTGCAACGTCTGAAGACGGTGGCTACCGGCGAAGGCAATCTCTTCGAAGAGCTGATGGAGACGGTGAAATACTGCACGCTAGGCGAGATCACCGGCGCGTTGTATGAAGTCGGCGGACAATACCGGAGGAACATGTAATTTTGGGGATGATCCCCATTGCATTTAAGCAGAAACGCGCGCAGGAAGGCATGAATATACTTGCCGCGGACATCGGCGGCACCAAGACCAATATTGCGCTTTACCACGCCGAGGGCGGAGAGCTGCATATCGTCAACGAGAAGAAATATTGGTCCAAAGACCATTCCACGCTATCCGACATCATCCATGATTTTACCGGCGATCAATTACCCGACCGGATCTCCGCCGCCGTCGCCGGTCCTGTCGTCAAGGGAAAGAGTCGTCTCACCAATCTGCCATGGGTGCTGGACAGCGCCGTCATGAGCAAGGAGTGGAAGGTTCCCGTTCACTTCATCAATGATCTCGAAGCGACGGCCTATGGTCTGGCCGGTCTCGGAAAGGACGAGCTGGCCGTTCTGGCTGCCGGCGACCCCGCGGCCGTCGGCAATATCGCGATCATCGCGCCGGGTACCGGGCTTGGGGAGGCGGGATTGTATTGGGACGGTGAGGAGTATCATCCGTTTGCGACGGAAGGCGGCCATAGCGATTTCGCTCCCCGGACGCGTGAGGACGTGGAGCTGTTCTATATCCTGCAGGAACAATTCGGACATGTCAGCTGGGAGCGTCTCGTCTCCGGGATGGGCATCGAAAATATCTTTCATTGTCTCGTCCGTCATCGTGGCGAGGCCGTCCCCGAATGGCTGGCGCAGCGAATGCTGGATGAAGACCCCGCCGCCGTCATCAGTGAGGCGGCGCTCAAACACGAAGACCTTCTTTGCGCCGAGACGATGGACCTCTTCGTTCGCTATCTCGCGACCGAGGCTTCGAGCCTTGTGCTGAAGCTGATGGCTACCGGAGGACTGTATATCGGCGGCGGCATCCCGCCGAAGATCCTTCCGTTGTTGCAGACACCGGCATGGAAGAAGAATTTCGATAATAACGGGCGGATGCATGAGCTGTCGGCCAAGGTGCCGGTGAGGGTGATATTGAATGATAAGATGGCGCTACAGGGTGCGGCGTATTATGGGGCGTATAGTTTGTGAAAAAATTGAGTAAATGACTATTGTTGGGTCATTTTTTTAAATTTTGAAATAATATTTCAATTATTGAAATTTTTCCTCTATCTTTATCCATAATCATAGTGTGTGGTCGTAATTAGCTACAGG
>DASYSV010000292.1:0-9873 GCA_036010185.1 Puia sp. | reverse complement strand
GCAAGGACCAGGTGTCCATGTTCGACCTCGCCAAGATCGTCAGCAAGAATGTGAAATAGGCTCCTGCGACGTCGCCTCAGGAAATTCGATTCCCGACCATCGAACCTGCCATCTCCCGATGGCAGGTTTTTTTTGCGCCGGCGGTCTACAGTTCGATCTGCAATTCTTCTCCTGCGATAGCGTAGAAGAAATTCTGCAGCTGATGGAGGTATTTGATCCCCACGCGCGAAGGCGAAGGGTGTTTCAGCCGCAACCCGTCTTCGGTGAATTCGAAGTCCGTATGTTTATTACCGTAAGTAACGATCCATTCCTCGCGGATAAAGTTCCTGAACCCGCACTTCTCCAGCACTTTGGGCGTCAGAACGATGGGTTCGATCTCCCGGAGACCGGCCTCCTTGACCACTTCGAGCACCTCCGCCGTATAGGTCGCGTCATATCCGCTGACCTTGGACAAATGGCGCCTGCTGACGCTGATGGCCGTGTCATAAACGATGCTGTTGCTGTGGATCTGCTGAACGGTGATCACTTCACCTCTCCGGTTCAACACCTTGTTCCCGAACCGAAGGTCTTTTGCGTGTAACATAGAGTCTCATTTACGTTTGGAATACAATGAATTGGATCATGGTATCTCAAAGGGTATCGACTCTGTGGAAGGATTAACGGGATACAAGATACTCGGCGAGGATGAAATTTGCAACAGTGTCGTGTGCCCGCAGACGACGAACAACCTGTGTCACAGGACGCGGGCCCGTCGAAGAAGTTGAAATTCAATATTATTGCAGGAAACTAAGTGTGAATAAATAATTCAGTATTATGAACGATTTTGTCCTAGAACCCATAGGTTCCATTAAAAGCCCGCTCAAAAACCTGGACGAGGCACCCAAACAAGGGTATGAATCCGCCCCGGAAGCATGGATCGAGCTGCGAAAAGAATATGCGCCGGCGATGGATGGTATCCGCCCGGGGGATGCCATCATTCTCATTACGTGGCTTCATCGAGCGAGCCGCAACGTTTTAAAAGTGCATCCGCGCGGAGAGGAGCGCAATCCGCTGACCGGTGTTTTCGCCACCAGATCGCCAGACCGTCCGAACCCATTGGGTCTGCATCGGGTGAATGTCCTTGCGATCGACGGTGTCCGGATAAAAGTGGGACCGCTGGAAGCCATCGACGGTACTCCGGTCGTCGACATCAAACCGGTATTGTCGCAATCGCAAGATGCCTGAGCCGGCAAAGGTCGTTGCCGCCACATGAGTCGTCGGATGACGCCGCGCATTGAGCATGAAAGCAGTCACATCGCGCCCAGTTGTTTGAGATATTTTTCCGAATTCGCCTTTGTCGCCGCCGGCGGATCCATAGTCAGCGATTTCTTGAAATTGACGATCGCATTCTTCTTATCCCCCTTCAGGGCATAAGCCTCGCCGAGACTGTCGAACACATTCGCGCTTGTCGGATGACGCCGCGTATTGAGCACGAAGGCATCGATGGCCTTGTCCTGCTGATTCTGGGCAAGCAGCTGATAGCCGTACTGGTTGAGCTCGACTTCGGTAGAGGCATCGAGGGCGGTTTTCATGATATTGTCGGCATCGGCGTCTTTTCCCTTGGCCTTCAGCAATGCCGACTTGATCCGCAGATCGGTGAAATTGGGATTGATGGCGATCGCCTGATCGATCCAGGTCAGTGCCTGATCATAGTTGACCTTATTCTGCAGCGCATAATTGGCGGCGCTGGAAAAACCCTGCCAGTTGAAACCCACCGTCCCTTTCAGCTCCTGCGCCGCATTGGCCATGACGATATCGTCGACGGCGAATTCGATCTTCACGGGGAACTGCATCTTTTCCCAATTGCAGACCAGCTCGGCGGAATTCTTCGTGACATTCTGGAAATCATAGGTCAGCAGCTCGGTTTCGGGAATGGCGCGTAGCGAAATGTCTGCCCGCATCTCGTCATGCTGCGGGTCGTAGAAGAAGGAACCCCAGGACCGGTAGTCCTTAGAAAGAACAACAACTCCCGTATTGTCTTTATTGATAACGAAGAAAAGGCCATAGTCTCCCGCGGGCACCGTGTGACCTTCCACCTTCGCGTCATGCGACAGATGGAGGACCGTATTCTCGTTAGCGCCGGCCCGCCATGGCGCATCGTTGCCCAGCCCGAAACCCTGCTTGTTCCATCCATAAGGGACGAGGGTACCCCATACCTGTCTGCCTTTAACGGAGGGCCGGGAATAGTTGACGGTGACCGTCGAGATGCCGATCGTCTGTGAGACAGCGGCGGCAGGACTGGGAACACGCGGGGTGGTGATCTGGCTCCTGGAAGCGAGCGGCGTGAGCGAGGCAACGGCCAGGGAGAGGATGGCAGTGTGTCTCATGACAGTAAGTTTTGGCATAACCTTGTTTTTAGGTGATCATGTTGTTAGCCTTATTAAGTTACGACTTGCCGGAGCGCATCCCCAGCCAATCTACTCAAACGGTAATTTCACTATCTGAAGGGGTCCAAAAGCCGTACTTTCGTAGCAACATCTATGCTATGAGCAAAAAATTCCTACTGCTTATATTACTCGCCTGCTATTGCGGCAGCGCCCGGTCGCAGGTGGTCTATGGGGACAATGCTGCGGCAGGCCACTATCTGTCCACCAGGGGCATCCGGCTTTATTATGAGACATACGGGCAGGGCGCCCCGCTCCTGATGCTGCACATCAATGGCGGATCGATCAATGTCTTTACCAACCAGATACCCTATTTCGCCAAAAATTACCGCGTCATTGCGGTGGACACCCGGGCGCATGGCAAGAGCGTGGATGCCGGCGATTCGCTGACATTCGAAATGATGGCGGACGATTTCAATGCGCTGCTGGACAGCCTTCACCTGGACAGCTGTTTCGTGCTGGGGTGGAGCGACGGAGGGATCAGCGGTCTTCTGCTGGCCCTTCGGCATCCCGAAAAAGTAAAGAAGCTGGTGGTTTCGGGGCCCAATCTATGGCCGGACACCACTGGTCTTGAACCGTTTATTTATCACTGGCTGGAGCGCATGGCCGATAGTATGCGCCGGCTGCCTCCAAATCCGCGTACCCGCAACGATCTTAAGATCGTCGAGCTCGATCTGAAGGAGCCACATATGACCCTCGAACAGCTGCACGCGATCCGGTGCCCGACGCTGGTTATGGGTGGGGACCACGACGCGATTCCCTCCTATCATCTGTGGCAGATATTCCGGAACATCCCCAAATCGTACCTATGGCTGGTGCCGGGGTCCGGGCATTTTGTGGCGGTGTATAAGGCGAATTATTTCAATGCGGTGGTGGGCGATTTCTTCCGCAACCCTTACGTCAGGATCGAAGGCATGGGGATGCTCCATTAGGTCGCCACTTCTCGCGCCCGAACTGCGGGGCCGCCGACTCATGCCAGTGCGGTCAACCGCGACCGCGCCGGCCACACGCAGGCGATGACGAATGCTACTCCACTGAATCCCAGCGATTGGAAGACACTGGTCAGCTCATTACCGTTATCCGATACCGGTGCGACGACCGCGCGGGGAATATGCAGCACCAGAAACCAGATAAAGATCATACCCCCTGTCAGCAGCGCTATCAGCCTCAGCTTGAACCTCAACATGATACCGACACCGGCGCCGATGAGGGCGACCCCCGCGAAATAAGTCCAGAAAAGATGACCGGGGATCCAGTCGGGGACCAGCGCCTTCACATATTCACCATACAGCATGTGCTCCATTCCGAAAACGATGAGCATGATGGAAAAAAAGAAGGTTCCGATCGGGACTAGGTTTTCCAGCGGTCGGTCGATAGCCGCGAGCCGGGGACTCGTGTCCTCGGGGAACGAGCTCGCCATGATCAGCGCGCTGCCGGAAAAACACAGCTCCTTGAACGCATTGTTCCACACCCCGATGTTACCGGCTTCGGGATCATGCACCAGGTGAAAAGGGATATGGCATAAAAGGACGAGCGCCAGAAAAAGCCAGCCTAACAGCAATAGCGTGATACGAGCCAGCTTCCCGGAGACGAGCGCAATGGCAGCCCAGATCAGCGCGATACTGAAAAGATAGACCAGCACGATCTGGCCGGGCATGGGGGACGGCCATGCAGGGACGAAACAAGGCCGAAAGTCCCCATAATAAAACTGCTGTCCTGCCACTCCTGCCAGACAGAGCGCAAAGAACCAGCGGCCGGCTTTGATCAGATGTTCCATGTTGCAAAAAATGATTCACGTAATTTATGCGAATACCCCCTGACGCCGCGGTTCAACTTGGAACAAGTCGGTACAAGATGTTACATTCGTATTGCTGTGCCGCCTGCGGAACGTCATCAGCCGAAAAGATCAACCTATGTTACAGAATCGCGTCGATCCACGGGGAAGGATCATCCGAACGAAAGCGAGAGGCTCCTGGATGATGCGAAGACGCCCATCCGGGAGATCGACGCGGTCCTTCACCTCGAAAGGATGGGGCGCGACGGAGGCCATAGATCGGCGGACCGCGAATTGCCCGACGAGCCGCCCCGATCAGCGATACGCGAGCTACCCGACGGCTGCTTCGTCAGTTATGGAGGCAACCCCTTTCTCGTGGCAGATGGACGGCTATTTCCCTGGACGCCCTTCGGATATGGCGAAAACGCGACGGTACCGGAAGGCGATAAGGTGGAGGTCCTGACTCCGGCGTCGATCGTCCGCGCCTTTCGCGCGGGGTATGCGCCTCAAATCGCGTTGAGCCCGGCGGGAAACGCGTGATGCGCTAAGTGTGTTCGCTTCACCATGTTCCCATATTCGCAATCGATGTGATGGATGATCCCTCCGCGATTGCCGAAACCGCCACCTCCGGAAGAAGAAGTTTGCAAGAGGGGTAATCTGAGTGAATCCTTGTAAACCTGTAAGTCGGCGGGAAGTGTCGCCGGTGTAATGCAATAATTTCCGTTATAGGTGGTATTTCTGATATGAAACTCGATGACGCTGCTGTCGGTGTTGGTTTTGACAGCCCGCGTTCACCCGAAGGGGAAGTTTAGGGAAAATTGGGGGCAGGGTCCTGCATGACGCGGCTCAATGCGTCATATTCAAGGGCGCGAAATGAAACGGAATGAAAACACATGGGCTATTGACCAGGTCAACCAGGTCCTGCGCCCTTCGCTGGAGATCCGCAAATTTCCAGGTGCCCGGGATCTCGGCGGGATCCGTGACGGTCGTGCCGACGAGGAAACCCGAAAGGAGCGCGGGGCTGCCGGCGGTCAGCGGCGGGCTGACATGCCGGAAAAGCGTTCCCGTCTCGATATTGTGACACCCGTCACAGGTTTGCAGCGACAACATTTCGCGGACCGTGTCATTGGCGGTCGCCGCGGCGCCCGGCTGGGCCCAGAAACCGGGAGGCACCGGCGCCATACCCGCCAGGAAAGGCGTATCGGAGATGCCATTGAATTCGAACGACAGGGGGACGGTATAGGTATTCTTCTTAATAGCAGCGGCGTGTTGCGTCATGAAGGTATTGAGAATGGTCGTCTGGTTGAATCTCGCCTGCGGGGTTTGTTTTACGGTAGTATTGAAAAGAAGGTGACTGGCGGGATCTATGTTGAACTCGCGAAGCTCCCAGTTGGAACCGAACTGCGTCTCGTTGGTCCTTAGCTGATCGAGCGAGCTTCCGTTGGGTTTGGCGGAGTTGGTACCTGCGAGCGTGAACTGGTCGGTGATCGCCTGTAATGCATTGTTATAGGCCGGCGATCCGATGGCAAAATCCTTCAGATCGTACCAATGTTGCGCATAGGCCTTGATGGCAGGACAGGTGGTCTTGTTGATACCGTATTCGAAGATGACGGTGAACGCCTGTGCGGTGCAGCCCGCGTCCAGACCGGTGAATACGAACCTTCCTTCACCAGCATTGCCGCCGGAACCGAGGTATCCCGGGTTGCTGCGCAGATCGAGACGGTTGACGATCGCCATTAGCCGGAAAGGAGCGATGGACAGGTCCAGCGTACTGTCCAGGAGCCCATTGCTGTTCACCAGCCAGGTGTGGATGAATGCCGCCATGCCCGCCCTCGCATCCAGCGCGTCCGAATTGACTGTCTGCGTATGCGTATAGGAGAGCAGCCAGTTGAGCACAAAACGCGATGGACTGACACCCGTTGCGGAATTGTTGGCCAGTTGGGTCATCAGGAATCCGAATGTCCATGGCCCCATCTTGTGTCCTTTGTTGGTACAGGGATCATAGGTCCGTGAAGTATCCCCGATCACCGAAGGGTCGGTCACGAACACGGAATTGGCCTGAATGGAATCGGTAAGACTCTTCGACATAGGGAAAGGCGGCCAGTGGACATGGATCAAACCCCCTTCGAAAAGGGCTTTCAGATCGGTGGGCATAATGCGGGTCGTTCCTGCGACGATGCGTCCGCGAAAGACGGTCCTCGGGATGGGCTCCTTTATATTCTGCTGTATCTGCCGGCGTCTCATTTCCCGCAAGGCGTCGAGGTCCGCCTGTACGACACCGGTATATACTCCGTCCCCTTTCACCTCGTCGGGACCGAGGCCGTCATCTCTCAGGACCGTTTTCTTATTCCCGGCCATAAAGGCCAGGTAGGGGCTGCCGATCCTTCCTTTCGGAAAGGTGACCTTCAGCAGGGCATTGCCATCGTCCGAAAGCTTGTCCAGCAGCTGTATCGTCAGATCGTCGGCGATCGGCGGGTCGGTGGCGAAAGCCGGATTGACGGCCACCGTATCGAGGGCTCTTCGGGCATGATCGTGTTCACAGGAGACGACGAGATCCGAAGATATGACGACGCCTGCGACGAGGAACGCCGTCCAGAATAGCGGAGAGCTGGCAATAGTACGCACGGCTGATGGAATTTAACTTTTGTCGCCCTGAAGGAACGATCGTCACAAAAGTAAACCGCCGCGGGGCGTCCGGGTATTCCCACTTTATGGTATTTTTTGGCAACGGCGCGCCTATTGATTTGCCACTAACCGGTAATGGGTCGACACATGCCAGTGTCTGACCGTCGTGATTTTGAATTGATTTCCCTTCGGCGTGACGAATATCAGCTTCACCTCGCGGAACTTATTGTCATTATCCAGGAAACCGACGAGACAGGAGGTTGTTGAGTCCCCTTTTTGCAGCGCCGGCCGGGGCTCGTTACCCAGATCGGGAAGGTGGACCGTGTCCGAGCCGGGAAGCCCTTCAAAATCCACATCGATCCGGTAGGACATCGTTTTGGATGTCTGGAACAGCTTGACGACAAATTCTCCATGCTTAGATTTTTCGCGGTATTCCGCGACCGCTTCCTTTTTTATATGCGCGCGGGTCTCGGGATTGGTCCGGGGCGGCGGAAGAACGGGTTTGGAGGGGTCGACGAGGAAAGTGTCCCTTTTTGCCGGACGTTGAGCGCCGGCGGGAGGATGAGATAATAGCAGGAACAGGACGCTGGTTAAAAAGGAAAAGATCGGTGCTTTCATATCGGGCGAAAGATAGGGTATTTCATTCGGTGGCACAAGTGTCGGGGAAATGCGTAATTTACCGTATGCGGCATATTCGAAAATTTTTCATTCTTCTTATCCTGCTGGCGGGCGCAGGCAGTCCCGTTTTCGCCCAATCCAAACCGTCTTTCGGGGAATTGAAAGAATATGAAGGGCTCTATCAATTCGCGAATCCACCGACGTTAAAGATGGCCGCCTCGCCAGTCGACACGCTGCTTTATGCGATCATCAACCAGGCCCGTTATCCGTTGCGTCCAAAGGGGAAAGACGTATTCGTGAATTCGACCGGCGACCCGGTGACCTTCCTGCGCGACGCGAAGGGCGAGATCGATCGTTATATCGCTGGAAAAGACACTTTCCGTCTGCTGGATAAGGCCGTCTCCTTTCCCACGCAGATGTGGTATCCCCGGATGGTCGCCGATCCGAAACACTATACCTATCGTTATTCCCCGCCTTCGGATAACGGCGACGGGTTAAGTACGGGTAGCCTGGAAGGAACGGGTCTCGACCCGTCCTTATTGTCGAACATGGTCGACAGCATTGTCGCGGGCGTCTATCCCAACGTACATGGCATCCTCATCATCAAGGATCGTCGGCTGGTCTTCGAGGAATACTTCTATGAGTATACCCGCGACAGTCTCCAGGAAATGCGATCCGCTACCAAGAGTGTCATCTCGGCACTGACGGGGATAGCCATCCGCAAAGGACTGATCTCAGGCGTGGGTCAACGGCTGGCGGCGCTGTTTCCTGAATACCGATGGGAAAATCCGTCGCCGCTGAAAGACCGGATCACCGTCCGCGACTTGCTGGATAACCAGTCCGGCGTCAATTACGACGAAGCCTGGGACAAATCCATCGGTAACGAAAACGCCATGGACTATTCGAGCGACTGGGTGAAATACACCTTCGATCTTCCGATGCTGGATACTCCCGGAGTCCACGGACGTTATAATTCCGGCAATCCGATCACCCTCGGGCGGATAATCGAAAAAGCCTCCGGACAGCCGTTGGCGCAATTCGCCTCCGCCAACCTGTTTCGTCCGCTTGGGATCACGCGCTTTAAGTGGAATTTCAAACCCGATCGCTCCAATGCGGAAAACTTCTGCCAGCTGTATCTTACACCCCGCGAAATGGCGAAATTCGGACTGCTGTTTCTACAGGACGGCGTCTGGCAAGGTCATGAAGTGATCCCTGCCGCCTGGGTGAAGGAGTCGACGAGCAAACATTCCGTCGTACAGAACGTCAATTACGGGTATCTGTGGTGGCTGAAATATCTCGACGCGGGGGCGACGCGGTATTACAGCTTTGCCGCCCAGGGTAATGGCGGGCAGAAGATCTATGTTTTCCGCTCATTGAATCTTGTCGTAGTGACTACCGGCGGCAATTTCAACACGCAGTCACCGGCGGATGTGCTGATCAGGAAGTATATCCTGCCTGGCCTGTAACCTTTCGGGATTTTCGAAGTACTATCTTTTAAGGTATAAAACCACCGTTCCGCCATATGTTCCGCCTTTCGCTGAAAACAGCTTTCCGCAATCTCCTGAAGCGTCGCGCTTTCGGTTCCCTCAATATCGCCGGTCTTTCCATCGGCATTACCTGCGCCGCCTTCATCCTTCTCTGGGTGGAGGATGAGATGGCCTTCGATCACAATTTTGCTTTGCATGACCATCTATACCGCATCATAGAAAATGAAAAATCCGACCAGGGCGTTAACACCATGATGGATATTCCGGGAGAAGTGGCCGGAGCGGTCAAAACCGAAATACCCGGGATAAAGAACAGTGCGCGGGTCAGCTTTCACCTGGACGAGCTCGCGGTGATCGGTGACAAAAAGATCAGGACCAACGGCCTCTACGCGGATACGTCCTTCCTGTCCATGTTCACGATCAACCTCCTTCGCGGCGATCGCGTCACGGCACTCGGGCAACCGCAGTCGGTGGTCATCAGCCAGTCTCTGGCACGGGCCTGTTTCGGTGATGAGGACCCTCTCGGCAAAACGATCAGGATGAACGCCGGGGAGTCCTATTCCGTGGATGGCCTCTATAAAGTCACCGGTGTCTTTGCGGACCTGCCAGCCAACTGCAGCTTTCGTTTTCAGTGGTTGTCCCCTTACACCACCTGGGAAAATTTCCTCCCTTGGGTAAAAGGCTGGTCCAATCCCATGGCAGAAACATATGTACAGCTCGAGCCTTCTGCTTCCCCGGCCGCCGTCCAGGGACAACTGACGCATTACCTCGCCCAAAAGGTCAGTGGCCAGAAGAACACTCTTTACCTGTGGAGTATGAACGACTGGCATCTCCGCGGAAAGATCGAGAACGGCGTGCCAACGGACAGTGTTATCCGGTATGTGCGTCTGTTCTCGCTGATCGCCATCGCGATCCTCCTTATCGCCTGCATTAATTTTATGAACCT
>DASYSV010000269.1:0-4840 GCA_036010185.1 Puia sp. | reverse complement strand
CAAAGGGAAGATCGGCGGGCAACATAAGTTCCCCCGCGTGCTGAAGGGCAAGATGTTACTGGACTGGCAAAAATTTCTGGAGACCGGAAGCCTCTAACTCGTAATAGGACACATCATATGGAGTCGGTATTGAAAGGATTGGCGCTGGGGTTCGTTCTTGCCTTATCGGTAGGTCCCATCATATTTACCATCATCAAGCAAAGCCTCAACAGTGGTCATAAGGGAGGTTTCTCGTTTGTAGCGGGAGTGTGGGTAAGCGATATCCTGCTGGTCGTCATGAGCAATACCGTCACCGCATTGGTCTCGCAGGCGCTGGAGCATACGCGCGTCATTGCCTTCGGCGGTAGCGTCTTCCTGATCGCGCTGGGCGTATATTTTGTATTCTTCAAGAAGGTGACGCTTGGCAAGGATCCGTCCGGGGACGATACGCGTTTCCGGAAACGCGATATGGCGCGCGTGTTCGCTTCCGGTTTTCTCATCAACACGCTCAACCCCGGCGTCATTTTTTTTTGGCTGGGGAACGCGACGGTACTATCCCTCAACCATACGCTTCAGGAGAGGATCATCATCTTTTCCGTTTGTCTGCTCGTGAATATGAGCGCCGATGTGGGCAAGGTAATGATGGCCGGCAAGCTGCGCAGCAAGCTGACCTTAAAAACACTTAAGCTGATCAACCGTATCTCGGGACTGATCCTTATCGGTTTTGGGATCGCGTTACTCTGGGGCGTCATCTTTTATCACCCGCCGAAAAAGAACGAGATGCATTTATCAGGCTTTGTCAGGCCACGCAGCGTTGGCTCCGCTTTACAAGTCATTAACAATAGGCTATCGTAAGTTTGGATCGGTATGCGAAAACTATCCGCGCTCATATTACTATTTTATATCATTCCCTCTTTTTGCAAGGCGCAACACGATATTCTCGTGTTGGAAAAAAGAGGAATGCACGTCCGCACGTATACCATCGGCGATCCGATGACCTTCCGGACAGTGTATGATCAATGGTTCACCGGGACGATCGATGATCTGCACAGGGACACCGTCTTTATAGCGGGACAGTCATTCAGCTATAAGGAGATCGCGGCCATTTCGCGGATCAAAACCAAATGGGACAACCGGACCACAGGGGCCATTCTCACGATGGCAGGGATTGGTTTTTTTGCCATCGGCGCTATCAATGGCGCATTACGGGGTGATGAAGCAAAAGAGTGGTATACGACCTCGGGGGTCATTATAGGCGGCGCATTGATAACGGCGGGAGTTGTCTTTCTGGCGACCTCGAAGAAATATTATAGGCTGGGCGGGAAATACAAATTACAATATTTGCAGATCGGGCGGAGATAGTATATTGTGGTGGTAAATCTATCGGATGCCTTCTAAATCCCAGGGAACGATGGCCCGCGTCTGGCGAATTTTCAAGCGCGTCGTCATCTTCCTGTTCTTTTTTCAATTTTTCTACATACTCCTGCTGAAATGGGTCAATCCGCCTATTACGCTTACCCAGCTGGGAAGCTGGGTCACCGGCAACGGTCTGCGGCGTACTTATGTGCCGATGAAGGATATTTCTCCTTATGCCAAGCTGGCCGTGATCAGCAGCGAGGACCAGCTGTTCCCCGATCATGACGGTTTCGATTTCAAGTCCATCGAAAAAGCCATGAAGCACAACCAGAAAAGCAAATCGCTTCATGGCGCCAGTACGATCAGCCAGCAGGTAGCCAAGAACGTTTTTCTCTGGCAGGGCCGAAGCTGGATGCGCAAGGCGCTCGAAGTATATTTCACCTTCATGATCGAATGGATATGGGGAAAAAAACGGATCCTGGAAATGTATCTCAATGTGAGCGAAATGGGAAAGGGCATTTTCGGCATCGGGGCCGCTTCCCATTATTATTATAACATACCCGCCAAATCACTGACACGCATTCAGGCGGCGAGGATCGCGGCCTGTCTTCCCAATCCGAAGGTCTTTACGATCCGGCCGCTGTCGCAACATGTCGCGACCCGCAGTCCATGGATCATAGGACAGATGGGTATCCTGCAGAACGATACCGATATTCAAAAACTACTTCAATAGCAGGTGCACCGCCTCTATTCCCGCAGCGATACGTGCGTCGCCATGTCCGCCGATCTCCATCCAGGGAGTCGATTGCCGGATGAGGATCTCGCGGTAGATGCGGAATAGTCTTTCGCGTATAGCAGGATCGGGATATTCCCGCAGATCGTCTTTTTCCCAGGGGAGATCGGTCCGGCAAAGCAGATAGGCGTCGTAACGGCGGATGGCGATCTGGTTGAGGATCCAGGGATCACAGCGGTCGAAGACAAACTCGCTCCATACGCGTATCACATAAAGATCGGTGTCTATGAACAGGAAGCGATGACCCGCCGCTTCGGCTATAGCTGCGCGCCGGTCTTCCAGGGCCACCTGTCCACGGGCAATGTGAGAGAGGTCTTCCGGCGTATACGCCACCCCATGTGTTTCGAGGTATTCGCGGGCATATTCGGGAACCCAGCTGGTATGAAAATGCGCTGCCAATGCATCGCATAGCGAAGACTTGCCGGTCGATTCCGGTCCGGTGACGACGATCTTTTTTAGAGACATTACTCGGATTCGGCAACGACTTCCCTGACTTCGGGGATCATGCGTTTCATCATGCCTTCGATACCCGCCTTCAACGTGATCATGGAAGAGGGACAGCCCGAGCAGGAGCCCTGCAGCATGAGGTTGACGACGCCTTCGTGATAACTTTTGAACTGAATGGCGCCTCCGTCCATTTCGACGGCGGGTTTCACATAATTTTCCAACAATTCCTTGATGCGTTTGACTACGTCGTCGTCATCTGCGGCGATGGCGTTGCCCTCTGCCTTCCGGGTGACGATCTCCTCTTCATTGATCACCGGTTTACCTTCCTCGAGGTATTCCTTGAGGAATTGGCGAATGGCGGGAATGACATCGTCCCAGTCGGTATCGGGAGTCTTGGTCAGTGTCACGAAATTACTGGCGATGAAGACGCTTTTGATAAAGGGAAAGCCGAAGAGCTCGATGGCGAGCGGAGAAGGTTTGGCGGCTTCGACATCCGGGAAATCGATGATCTTACCGGGATACAATAGCTTGTTGGCCACGAATTTCATCGTTTCCGGATTGGGGGTCATTTCGGTATAGATGCTGATGACCGGATTGCCTGTTTTGATCATGATTTCGCCGAGTTTAATACTGCAAAATTAACGAATCTGCGCCCTCCGGCAAAGCCGATAATTCAAGCCATGGGCGCATAGGATAAGAGGGAGGGCCATCAGCAGGAGGATGAACTCCTGCCCTTGCCATATCTGCTTGGCAATCAACAGTATCATTCCTATTGTGAAAAGCAGGCCGGGCGCGGGCCGGCGATGATGTTTCCGGTAACCGTGAAGCAAAGCCCCGAGGCCGATGAGGAAAGCCAGGCCGATCATGGCATATTCAAAGAAAATATTAACGCTCACTAATGGTAAGGCTGCGGCGATCAGGGGCAGGACGATGCAATGGATAGCGCAGACGAGTGAAACCGTGGCGCCGAGCGCGTCCATATTGATATTTTTGGGATTGATCTTACGGGCGAACATCCGGCAAAATTAAGGCAAATGCAACGTTGTTGCAAATTAATTATGGCCATAAGCAGTTACCTTTGTGAAATGAAGAAGAAGCTGCTCTACATGGCCGGGTTCTTTATCCTGTTGTTTCTGGGATTTTATTTTGCCCTGGCCCGATGGATACCCGGTTTTGGAAAACCGGTCCTGCCGGTCCTTAGCGAGGTGCCGACTTTCTCCTTCATTGATCAGGAAGGGAAGGAGATCACCGGAAAGGATCTGGCGGGCAAGGTCTATGTGGCCGAGTATTTTTTCACCACCTGCAGGGGCATTTGCCCCAAGTTGAACAACAATTTAAAAAAGCTGGCAGGGGATTTTGTGGGCGAGAAGGATTTCCGCCTGCTTTCTTTTACGGTGGATCCGGAAACGGACAGCGTGGGAAGGATGAAGCATTATGCGGATTCGCTCGGCGCCGATCCCGCGCGTTGGTTTTTCCTCACCGGCAGGAAGGACAGCCTCTATCATCTGGCGCGCAACGGCTACCTGCTGGATGATCCGAAAAATAACCTGACCAATATAAACGAGCAGTTCCTTCACACCCAATTCATCGCATTGGTAGATCGCGGCGGGCGGGTGCGGAAGATCTATGACGGGTTGAAAAAAGATGAGATGGACGAATTGGAAAAGGATATCCCGACCCTGCTGAAAGAAAAGGCTTCCGACGCCCGTTTCGTCCCCAGTCTCTATAACAATAACCCGGGTTGATCCAGCTATGCAAAAGAAAATAGACGAACTCCTGAAGAAAAATCATTTAAGCATCACCGGTGGACGCCGGAAGATACTGGAGCTTTTTTTGCAACAGGATGGAGCGTTGTCGCATAGCGATATCGAAAAGCGCGCCGGTGAAAAATTCGATCGCGTCACCGTATACAGGACTTTGCAGACATTTCTCGAGAAAGGGTTGATCCATGGCATACCATCACCGGACAATTCGCTTCGCTACGCGTTATGTAAAGAAGATTGTTCAGGTGGTCATCACCATGACGATCATGTGCACTTCATTTGTACCAGCTGCGGTATTACCGTCTGCCTGGAAGAAGTCATGATACCGCCCATCAAACTTCCCGGAGGATATGTCAGCGAACAGGTGGAGATGCTGATCAGCGGAGTGTGTAAGACTTGTAATCGTTGAGGTAAACGATCGCTTCACCTGCATAAAAAAGAAAGCCCCGATGTAGAAACACCGGGACTTTTGGTTAAGGCTCTGATTAGTAGCTATTTTGAA
>DASYSV010000257.1:0-10537 GCA_036010185.1 Puia sp. | reverse complement strand
CGGGACGGGAAGAACCGGTTCGATCTGCTCGAGGAGATCGAAAAGGAGCTGAATATACAATTGCATCCCATGACCTGGCCGATCAACAGCGGAAAGGATTTCAAGGGTGTTTATAACCTATACGACAAGAATCTCGTCCTATTCACGGCCAATACCAAGGCTACCGATGAGGATACGCTGCGCTTCGATGATCTGGGCAGCGGGTTGCTGGATGAGCGTCTCGGCGATAAAGATGCGGCTACGCTGCGCGAGGATGTAGAACTGGTCGATGGCGTCCATGGTCAGCTGGACGTCGAGGACTATCTCGCCGGAAAGGTGGCGCCGGTGTTCTTCGGCAGCGCCATCAACAATTTCGGCGTCAGGGAAATGCTGGATACCTTTATCCGGATCGCTCCAACGCCCCGCGGTCGCGAGACTTCTGCTCGTCCGCTCGAGGTCGAAGAAGATAAGTTCAGCGGTTTTGTGTTTAAGATCCACGCCAATCTCGACCCCAAGCACCGGGACAGGATCGCATTTCTCCGGGTATGCAGCGGCCGGTTCGAGCGGAACAAATATTTCCATCATGTGCGGTTGGACAAAGACGTTCGATTCAGCAACCCCTATAGCTTTTTAGCGCGGGATAAGGATGTGATCGAGGAAGCCTATCCCGGCGACGTGGTGGGTCTGTTCGATACGGGCAATTTCAAGATCGGGGATACGCTGACGGAGGGAGAGGATTTCTTTTTCACCGGCATCCCTTCTTTCTCCCCGGAAATATTCAAGGAAGTGGTCAATAAGGACCCGATGAAGACCAAACAGCTGGAGAAGGGGTTATTGCAGTTGACCGATGAAGGCGTGGCGCAGTTGTTCACCCAGTTTGGCGGGAATAAGAAGATCATCGGATGCGTGGGAGAGCTTCAGTTCGAAGTGATCCAATACCGGCTGCTGCATGAATACGGCGCTTCGGTCCAGTTCAACGCCCAGCCTTTTTATAAGGCTTGCTGGATCACGAGCAGGGATCCGAAGAAACTGGAAGATTTTACCCGATTTAAACACGCGAATATCGCGGAAGACAAAGATGGGTATCTGGTGTATCTGGCGCAGAGCGAATGGTTCCTGAATACGGAGCGGACGAATAATCCGGATATCGAGTTCCATTTTACGTCCGAGATCCATAAGTAAAGAGGCCCTGCCCCTAATACGAGATGCCCGTGTAGTTGTGTGGCGTGACCTTTTTGAGCTCTTTTTTCACCGCAGCCGATACTTTCAGCCCGTCGATGAATTTATGAAGGGACTGTTTGGTGATCCCCGATTTCCCGCGCGTCAGCTCTTTCAATGCCTCATAGGGTTTCGGATAGTTCTCCCGTCGCAGGACGGTTTGAATGGCTTCGGCGACCACGGCCCAGTTGTTCTCGAGGTCTTGCTGCAGACGGGCGCGGTTGAGCACCAGTTTGTCCAGTCCTTTTCCGATGGAATTCAACGCCAGGATGGTATGGGCGAAGGGAACGCCGATATTGCGCAACACCGTCGAGTCGGTGAGGTCGCGTTGTAGTCTGGATATGGGCAGTTTGGCGGAGAAATGTCCGAACAGCGCGTTGGCCAGTCCCAGATTGCCCTCCGCATTTTCAAAATCGATGGGATTGACCTTATGCGGCATGGCGGATGAGCCAATCTCTCCTTTTTTGGTTTTCTGGGTGAAATAATCCATGGATACATAGGTCCAGAGATCACGGCAAAGATCGATCAGGATGGTATTGATCCGGCCGATGGCGTCAAAATGGGCGGCCAGGTTGTCGTAGTGCTCTATCTGTGTCGTGTATTGCTGTCGCTGGAGACCCAGCGTCCCTTCGACGAACTCGTTAGCGAGTTTAACCCAGTCCTTGCCGGGGAAGGCCACGTTATGGGCGTTGAAGTTCCCGGTGGCGCCGCCGAATTTGGCGGAGAAAGGAACCTGGATGAGCAGTTCGACCTGGTCCTCCAGCCTCTCGATAAAAACAAGGATCTCTTTTCCGAGAAGTGTGGGGCTGGCGGGTTGTCCGTGCGTCCGGGCGAGCATGGGAATGTCTTTCCAATCGCGGGCCAGTACCTCCAGCTGTCGTTTCAGATTGAGGAGACCCGGCAGATATTCGAATTCGACGGCATGTTTCCAGAGCAGCGGAATGGCAGTGTTATTGATGTCCTGCGAGGTCAGCGCAAAATGGATCCATTCTCCCAATGCCGCATCTGTCGGGGTCGCTTTGGTCAGCCGGTCCTTGAGAAAGTATTCGACGGCTTTTACGTCGTGATTGGTGGTCTTTTCGGTCTCCTTTATCCATTGCGCGTCTTCCAGGCTGAATTGTGCCGCGATGGCCTGTAAGGCGCGCCGGCCGGGTGCGTCGAGTGTAAAAAACTTCTTTCTGCCGAGGAACAGGAAATATTCCACTTCCACGATCACGCGATAGCGGATCAGGGCATATTCCGAAAAATAATCGTCCAGGTGCTGGACCTGATGCCGATAGCGCCCATCGAGCGGTGAAATGGCAGTAAGTGCGTTTAATTCCATAATTTGCGCCAAAATTAAAGCAAAGGAATTGGACAGAAAAATACGAGTGGGAGCTGTCAGCTATCTGAATACCAAACCCCTGCTCTATGGGATCGAGCGGGCGTCTATCCGGAAACAGATCGAACTGATCATCGACCATCCTGCCAGCATCGCCTCCATGCTGGTGCGCGACGAGATCGATATGGGGCTAGTCCCGGTGGCGGTGATCCCATTCCTGCCCGAATATCATATCAATGGGAACCATTGTATCGGGAGTAACGGAGATGTAGCTTCGGTTTGTATCTTCAGCGAGACCCCGATGGAACGGATCGAAAGACTGTTACTGGATTATCAGAGCAGGACCTCTGTGCAGCTGGCGAAGATACTGCTAAGGGAATACTGGAAGATCCAACCGGAACTGGTCTCTACCTCTTCCGACTTCCGGAACCAGATCAGGGGTACGACCGCGGGAGTCGTCATCGGTGACCGCGCGCTCGAGCAGCGGTTGCGTTCACCCTATATCTACGATCTGGCCGGAGCCTGGAAGGATCTCACCGGTCTGCCTTTCGTGTTTGCGGCGTGGATCAGCAACAAAAAGCTGGACTCTTCCTTTCTGGCGGAATTCGACGAAGCCAACAGACAGGGTTTGGCGCATATCGATGCCGTGGTCGCTGAGAATCCTTACCCGGCGTTCCCGCTCAACGATTACTTCACAAAGCATTTGAGCTATACGCTCGATCCGCTTAAACGCGGGGGGCTTGAACGGTTCCTCCAATATTTGCAGGTGTCTGCGGCACCCCTTGTCCAAAAATAGCTACTTTTACAGGCCTTAAATTTAAGTTCTATGCTGGATGCGTTTATGCAGCTTTTTCAGAAGAAAATCCCATATAAATCAGAGATCCCATTTTCGCCGGCCGAACTGTCCGGGTATATGCGGGCCAATCGCAAGGTCCTTGGTGAGGTAGACGATTGGATCGATGAGCAGGCCTTTGCACGATCGTTCTTCAACTATGGCGTACCCGACTCTATCAAGGAGGTGATCAATAAACCGATAGGGGATGCCCCGACCTATACCGATCTGATGACACTCATCGCCGATCGTTACCTCGGTTCCGTGAACTATCTCGAGATCGGCATTTCCGTCGGAAAGAACTTTTTCCAGCTGCTGAAAACGTTGCCACAGGCCAGTCTCACCGCCTTCGATATCGAGGAGATCAACCCGGTGCTGGCCAGCCGGCTCGTCGCGAAGTCGAAGACAGAGTGGGCGACGCCTTCCGGATCGGTCAAAAAAAACCAGTCCTCGCTCAGCGAGTTTTCATTCGGGGGCAAGAAGGTAAGCTATGTCTCCGGGGATGTTTGGGATGCCAACAGCTGGGCCCGGCTGGAAGGCAATTCGTTCAACCTGGTCTTTTCCGATGCCCTGCATTCCCCCGAGGCCATTCTTTTCGAGTTCGAGATGCTGGTAAAATACCGTCTGCTCGGAGAACGGTTCGTCATCGTCTGGGACGACCTGGTCGGCAAAATGAAAAACTCCTTTTTCAGGATCATCCGGAGATATAATGAAACGTATGGCATCAGGGATATCTATCTGCTGGAAGTAAACGGATGGGTAGGGCAGCATGAGGGCGCCCATTCGGTAGGCATCATTTCAAATTTCGAATTCTGACATGCCCGTCGTCCTTACCAATCTGTCCAATCAGCTTTTTGAAGAAAGCAGGATGCGGCTGAACCGGTCCGCCTCTAAATACGGTATCGACGATATCCGATCGTACGATTTTGAACAGATCCGTCAGACGCCATTTTTCGCTGCCAATAAAGAAATACTCGATCATCCGACAGGGATGGGCTATTGGCTTTGGAAGCCGTATATCATCCGCGAGGCGCTCAACACCGTTCAGGATGGCGACATCGTGATCTATTCGGACAGCGGAATCGAGATCATCGCTTCCCCGGACCCGTTGCTTTCGCTATGCCGGGAGCAGACCCCCGTGCTCCTGTTCGGCAATGCGGACAATACCAATGCCGCCTGGACCAAACGGGATTGCTTTATTCTCATGGGGTGCGATTCCAACTATTTTTGGAAAGGCCCGCATTGCGATGCGGCCTTCGGTCTTTTCCGCAAATGTCCCCTGACGATGCAATTTGTCGGCGAATGGCTCGAATATTGCCGCGATCCGCGAATCCTGACTGATAGTCCCAATACTTCCGGCAAAAGGGATCTCCCCGACTTTATAGAACATAGAAGAGACCAGTCCGTTCTCTCGCTGCTGGCACTCAAATACCGTCTTCCATTATTCAGGATGCCTACTCAATTCGGCAATCATTACAAGATGCCTGCCTTCCGTGTGGATAACGAATTCAATTGTGTCGACCAATACCGGCAACACGCGGTGGACTATTATGCGGCCATACCTTACTACAATTCGGGTTATTTCCAGTTGCTGGATCATCACAGGGGACGAAGCGAGGGACAGCCCGGAAGGAAAAATACGACCCCCTTTATCTGGCGGATCCTAAAAAAAAGGCTTACCCGATGGAGGAATGCGTTTGCACTTTGGAGGGAATCATGAATAGCCCGCGTCTAACCATAATAATACCCACATTGCAGGCCGGACGAACGCTGCATGATTCGCTGGACAGTGTGCTGTGTCAGCGATTCCGGGACTTCGAGATCCTTATCATGGACAGCGTGTCCCGGGACAACACCCTCGACATTGCCCGCGGGTATGCAGCGAAGGACCATCGGGTCCGGGTCCAATCCTCGCCGGATAAAGGAGTGTACGATGCCATGAACAAGGGAGTCGCCGAAGCGAGGGGAGAATGGGTCTTTTTCCTGGGTAGTGACGACCGTCTGCACAATGAACATGTGTTGGAGACTTTTTTTTCCTCACCCGGTGTGAGTGACTTCGATATGGTCTATGGCAATGTGGTAAGCCCGGCTTTTAAGGGGGTTTATGACGGCCCTTTCACGCTGGAAAAGTTAATGCACAGGAATATTCCCCATCAGGCGGTTTTTTATAAGAAAGACGTATTCAGGATCGTCGGGGGATTCAGGATCCGCTATAAGGCTTATGCGGATTGGGACCTGAATATCCGCTGTTTCAACGAGCCGCGGGTCCGGAACCGCTATATCGATCTCATCGTGGCGGATTTTGGCGCAGAAGGAGTCAGTTCCCGTCACGATGTTCCTTTCCTGAGAGAGGTGATGATCTCCGAAAAATTGCGGTGGCTGAACCGCGCCGGCATTCGTACCTTGCGGTCCGTAAAGGTCTTCGATGAATGGTGGCGGCTATTGCGGAATGCCGCCGTTCGCGATGGCGACGACTTGAAGGAATGTGTGAATGGAGAGAAGATACCACAGCCTTTGCGCAGGATGATCGACTGGCAGTCACGGATCCCCCCGCGGTTCCTGCGGAAGGGTTTTTTTTCAAAACCGGTCATGTTCCTGAATTATATTAGTAACCTTTTAACCGCATCATTTTAATGGCGCTAAGTATTGTCCTCATCAATTTCAAATCGCCCCAATTGCACATCGATTGTCTGACCGAGATCTATAGAGACCCCGTTGGATACACGTTCGAGGTCATAGAGGTCGACAACAATTCCGGTGACGACAGCCGCGAGCGTATCCTGGGGGCCTTCCCCCAGGTAAAGTGGGTACAACTGGATTCCAACGCCGGTTTTGCAAGAGGCAATAATGCGGGGATGCGCGTCGCCGGGGGCGACGCGATGCTGATATTGAACGGGGACACGCTGCCCCGCGGGAAAGATATCGAAGAGTGTTACCGGCGTCTCCTGAACTCGGGCTATGTTGCGGCAGGGGTACAATTACTGAATCCGGATGGCAGCCACCAGATCTCGGGTAATTATGCCATGAAGGGGGGGGTGAACTATTTGTTGATGATGCCCTATCTGGGCGCATTCTTTAAATGGCTGGGTTATACCTTCAAGGTCAAAAAGCCGCATGTGCCCGATCAGCAGAAAGAGATCGAAGTGGACTGGATCAATGGTGCCTTCCTCATGGTTAAAAAGGAGGCCATCGACAAGGCAGGCATGATGGACGAGGATTTTTTCCTGTATGCCGAGGAATCCGAGTGGTGCGGCCGGCTTCGCAAACTGGGGAAGATGGCCATCTACGGCGATCTGGAAGTTATTCATCTGCAGGGGGTAACGGCCAACCTGGCGTTTGGGTCGGATGGCAAGGGATATGTCAACATTTTCGACCGGAAGGGATTGCAGCTGCTGCTTAGCAATTTCGTGAGGATTCGAAAAGAATTCGGAGTCGGGTGGTTCCTTTTCCAGCTGTTGTGCTATATAGTGAACATCCCCATCTTTTTCCTGGGCATGCTGTGGGCCGGGCTCACCGGGAAAAAACGTTATACCTGGACCAAGTTCCGCCAGTATTGCAGGAACGTAGGGATAGTAATTCGCAAGAGCCCTACCATCATCCGCAATAAGCCTTATTTTTATAAGGTCATATGAAATGCGCCCGGCTGCTATCCTGTGTCCTTTTTATAAATCTGCCCTTTTCCTCCTTCGCGCAGGAATACAGCTATACGCATTATGACATTACCGACGGGCTGGCAGGTTCCGTTGTCTATTGCATCACCCAGGACAAAGATGGTTTTATTTGGGCGGGGACCGAGACGGGCGTAAGCCGTTTTGACGGCACGCACTTCAGGACATTCACCGCCGCCGACGGGCTGCCCGACATCGAGATACTGGAGATGTTCGGTGATTCGAAGGGCAGGGTCTGGATGGCGCCTTTCCGCAAATCGGTTTGTTATTATTACCAGGGCAAGATCCACAACCAGCAAAATGATCCGATGCTCAGCCGCATTCATCTTACAGAGAATGTGGAGGATTTTGCGGAGGACTCGGCGGGCAATATCCTGATCATGGAAAAGCCGGCCTTGCATTGGATCGGGGCGGATGGAACGGTAAGAGAGATCGACTCGCTGGGCGGGCGACCCATTGAATCGGCGATAGCGATCAGCCGTAGCGATTCCGGCAATTTCCTGGTAGCAACCGCGGGAAAGGTGTTTACGATGTCGGATAAGGGTTCCGCGCTATTTCGCCAGTTCTATATCAAGACTCCGATGTCAACCTATATTTCCCTGAATCCCAAAGGAATGATCTGGCACACCGATTTGAATTCCTATGATATCTCTGCTTTTGCGTCAGGCAAGATCACCCGGCTTAACTGGAACAGGAAATATTACATGCATGTCAGTTTTAGCAGTGTGGGAGACAGCCTGTTCTTCAAGAACGAGCGGACCGGGACGATCGGGTACAATTTGAATACGGGGAAATACAAGCGATTCCTTCCCGGGACCGAAGTGTCGAAAACATTCAGAGATGCCACAGGCAACATTTGGTTTACAACGATGGGGCATGGCATTTATCGATTGAACTCCGATGAATTCCGTACGATCCGGGTCGGGTTGCCGGGGATGCAGGAAGCCGGAGTTTATGCCTTCAGAAGGATAGGGGATGAACTAGTGGTAGGAGACGACTTCAATACGCTTTATACTTTTTCCATTTCGACCGAAGGTCTCGTCCGTCGTAAGGTCCCATATGGATTGTTTGGCGCCAGGAGCCGGATCCTGTATCTGGACAAGATGTCGTCCGGCGGCCTTTTCCTTGCCACGGACGGCGGAATCAACCGCACACCTGCCCATAGCAGGTACGGAGAACCCGTCCTGATGGGTGTAAAGGCTGTTTTCAAAACGAAGGCGGACCAATACCTGGTAGCTGCCGGCTGGGGCGCGTGTTTGTTCGATGCCCGAAAATGGAAGATAACCGACACGCTTTGGCGCGAACGGACCACGACCATTTTTTCGAGAAATGATACCTGTTATATAGGCACGCTCAACGGTCTCTATCGGCTGAACCCTGACCGGTCGTCGGTCTATTTGGGTAGTACAGATCCCTTTTTCCAAAGAAGGATTTCGGGCATCGTCGAATCTTCCGATGGGACACTTTGGATCGCCTCGTATGATGGGGGGGTGATCGCATATCGGGATAACCGTGTGATTGCCCTGATCGATAAGAGCAACGGTCTGAACAGTAATATATGTCGAACGATGTTCATCGCGGAGAATACACTTTGGGTGGGCACCGATAAAGGCCTGAACAAGATAGCGCTGGATCGCGCTGGCTATCCCGTCCTTCACTATACCTCCAAGGATGGGCTCGGATCCGATATCATCAATACGATCTATGTCGATGGTCCCGTGGTATATGTGGGTACCCCGGCGGGCCTGAGCTATTTCGACCAGACAAAGGTGAATGGGATGTCGGATTGCAGACTGCATCTACTGTCAATCGCCAATTCCGGCAAGGATAGGATCGGGGATTCGGCCGATCTTCTTATTCCTTACCAGGACAGACATGTCCGGTTCGAATTTGCCGCCATTTCTTATCGCAGTGTCGGCGATATCAAATACCGCTACCGGATGCTGGGGCTGGACACTACCTGGCAGGAGACGAAGGAAGGTTTTTTGGAATACCCCTTCCTTCCCTCGGGGCATTTTGTATTTCAGCTGCAGGCCATCAATAAATTCGGGATAGAGAGCAGATTGCTGAAAATGTCCGTTGAAGTGGCCACTCCATTCTGGCAGGCTGCCTGGTTCTATGTACTGATCCTTGTGATTCTCGTTCTGCTTGTAGGATTGCTGTTCAATATGAGGATCAAACGTATTCATCGTCGTCAGGAGGAAAAAGAGCAGGTCAGTCACCGGCTGGCGGAATTGGAGAATACGGCACTGCAGGCCCAGATGAACCCCCATTTCATCTTTAATTGCCTCAACTCCATTCAGCAATACATCTTCGATCATGAAGCCCTGGCCGCCAACAGATACCTGACCGGATTTGCCAGGCTGATCCGGGCGACTTTGCACAACTCATCGAGGAATTTTATATCCCTGGCCGATGAAGTCGATTACCTATCCACTTATCTTTCATTGGAGAAATTGCGGTTCAAGGAAAAAATGGATTACAAAGTCGAGATCGACCCTTCTATCGATATGGAACTCTTCGTCATTCCGCCTATGCTGATCCAGCCCTTCGTGGAAAACAGCATGCGGCACGGGTTGCGTCATAAGACGGACGGCACCGGTTCTATTCTGATCCTTTTCAAGAGATCGGATGAGAAGTTGATGGTCATCGTGGAAGACAATGGTATCGGGAGGAAGAAAGCCGCCGCCTACAAGACGGGCGAACACATCGAATATCAATCGAAGGGGATGTCACTGACGGCAGACCGCATCCGGATGATGAACGTGAAATACAGGGACAGCATACATGTCGAAGTGAGGGATATGGAGGACGGCAATGGCCGGGCCGCGGGGACGCGGGTGACGCTGGAGTTCCCTGTTTTTCACTCGCCTACCCAAAAAGATTCGCTATTTTTATAAGGTGATATGAAAAGCGCGCCGCTGCTGTCTATTGTACTCTTTCTCTGTATCTCCTTTTCTTCTTACGCGCAGGAATACAGCTATACCCATTATGATATTGCTGATGGGCTGGCGGGTTCTGTCGTCTATTGCATCACCCAGGATAAGGACGGATTCCTATGGATGGGAACCGAGACGGGGGTAAGCCGTTTTGACGGCACCCATTTCAAGACCTTTACGGTAGCGGATGGTCTGCCGGATATCGAGGTGCTGAAGATGTTCACGGATTCCAAAGGCAGGGTGTGGATGGCGCCTTTTCGCAAGTCCGTCTGTTACTATTACCGCGGAATGATCCACAACCAGGACAATGATTCCATGTTAGGGCGTATTCGGCTGAGAGAGAATGTTGAGGATTTTGCGGAGGACGCGAATGGGGATATCCTGATCCTGGAGCAGACAAGGCTTCATTGGCTGGAAGCCGGCGGAAAGGTCAGGGAGATTGACTCTATCGGCAGCAGTCCCATGCGAAACGCCATGACAGCCTGCCGGAGCGCTTCGGGACATTTCCTGGTGCAGACGGACCGAAATATTTACGAGTTTTCGGGAAGAAGTTCAAGGCTGATCTATTCTTTCCCCATGG
>DASYSV010000202.1:0-3202 GCA_036010185.1 Puia sp. | reverse complement strand
GGCATTAGCAATGAAATTTTTGTGTTAATATTATGGGTATGAAGTATATGGTGGCAGTGCTCCTTTTGCTGGCCGCGGGCCGTGTTGGTGCTCAGGTGCCCGATCTCGTCTATTCTTCCTCGATCGGGACGCCGCAGCTGTTCATGGCAGGCAATCAGGCCGCATATCCCATTCTCCGCATGAATTCGCCGGATCAGCTGGAATTGCACTTTGATGATCTCGACGGCGTAAAGAATTATTATTATACGGTGGTTTTATGCAACGAGGACTGGACTCCCGCGGAAGTAAGCGAATTCGACTATATCAAGGGTTTTTCGCAGATACGCATCGATAATTATACGTTGTCCTCGGTGGCGCTGACGCATTATGTGCATTACCAGGCCGTCGTGCCGGACCCCAATTGTCAGTTGATCCATTCGGGAAACTACCTGCTTAAGGTATACGTTGAAGGGGACACCTCGAAACTGGCGTTCACGAAGCGGTTCCTGGTGGTGGACTCGCGGGTGCCGATACAGAGTCAGCTGCTGACGCCGTTGAATCCCGAGCTGTCGCATACGGGCCAGAACATCCAGTTCCGGTTGAACACGGCGCAGATCAATCCTGCCAATCCGCTGGACCAGGTGAAGGTAGACGTGCTGCAGAACTACCGTTGGGATAATGTGATCAGGGGGATACAGCCAACATTTGCAACGGGCAACCGGCTCGAATACACCAATCCCGATGCTTTCAATTTCGAAGGAGGGTATGAATGGCGTTGGATCGATCTGGAGAGCTTTCGTTTTCAGAGCGCGCGGGTCGAATCGGTGAATTACGGAAAGACCGCGACCGATATCCTTGCCAAACCCGATCCGGAGCTGAGCCATCGGGAATATTATTTTTTCCAGGACTTCAACGGGAAGTTCATAATCCGGACGACGGAGAGCTATAATCCGCTGTTCCAGGCGGATTATGCTACGGTCCATTTCAGTTTTATCCCGCCCGGTGGAGCCGCATTCGCGGACAAGGATGTTTATATGCTGGGGAGGTTCACCGGTGGAGGGTTGAATGATTCCACGCGAATGGCATTCAATCCCGGGACGGGTCGTTATGAGCGCAGTTTTTTCTTAAAGATGGGTTATTATAGCTATAGCTATGTGACCGTGGACAGGAATGATCCATCGATGAAACCATCGTTCGCGGAGACGGAAGGCAATCATGTGGAGACGGAGAACGATTATATGATCCTCGTGTATTATCGCGCGCTGGGTTCGCGCGCGGATGAATTGGTGGGCATGACGAGGTTCAATAGTTTGAATAAGTAAAATTTTTTTGCGGCGGAATATCTGCGAATGGCGTATATTTGCACTGGCAAAGTCTTATACGACCAGCTCCCGCTGAACCCCGCCAGGGCCGGAAGGCAGCAACGGTAGGTGGTCGTAGCGGTGCGATATAAGTAACTTTGCCATTTTTTATTTCCCTCCCGGAGCCACCTCCCGGTGGCTCGCCCGAAGGGCAGACATAAATTCAAAGCATCATTATATGAAATTCTTCATCGACACGGCCGATCTGGCGCAAATCAAAGAAGCACACGACCTGGGCATTTTAGATGGCGTAACCACGAATCCTTCCTTAATGGCCAAAGTCGGCGTCAAGGGTGAGGCGGCAGTGACCAATCACTATAAGACGATCGCGGAATTGGTAGACGGGGATGTCAGCGCCGAGGTTGTATCGACCGAATTCAATGGTATCATCGAGGAAGGAAAGAAATTACATGCCATACATCCGAATATCGTGGTAAAGGTCCCGATGATCAAGGATGGGGTAAAGGCATTGAAATGGTTTGCGGACAACGGTATCAAGACCAATTGTACGCTTTGTTTTTCCGCGGGTCAGGCTATCCTTGCCGCAAAGGCTGGCGCCAACTATATTTCTCCGTTTATCGGGCGTATCGATGACAGCAACTGGGACGGTCTCCTGCTGATCGAACAGATCGCCGAGATCTATGCTGTCCAGGGATATGAGACCGAGATCCTGGCCGCGAGCATTCGCAGCCCGTTGCATATCGTGAAATGTGCCGAGGCCGGCGCCAATGTGGTGACTTCGCCCCTGGAGTCGATCATGGGGTTGTTGAAGCATCCGTTAACGGACATTGGTCTTGCCAAATTCCTGGCCGACGCCAAATCCTGGAGCTAGAGAAGCGTACTACTTCACCGATGATTAGGATGGCGGGGT
This sequence comes from Puia sp., assembly GCA_036010185.1. Classification (GTDB taxonomy): domain Bacteria; phylum Bacteroidota; class Bacteroidia; order Chitinophagales; family Chitinophagaceae; genus Puia. Next base: position 991 of record DASYSV010000202.1, on the reverse strand, counting down.
TCGAGAGACCCTGAGCGGCTGCCATGGCCGGCAGAGAGCCCGCTGTGCCCAGTACCATTTTTTGATTGCGCAGGCTTCCGTTTCGGATGATCGCCGCGGGAGTGTTCTCTTTTCCTTTCTGTAGATAGACGGCCGCGATTTCGGCCAGCTTTTTCATGCCCATATATATGACCACCGTCGACCTGCTATGGATGGCGAGACGGAGGTCTTCCGGGAGGCTGCCATCTTTTCTCGTCCCCGTGAGGATCCATATGCCTTCGCTGACCGACCGGTGGGTAAGGGGTATCTCTGCCAGACCGGTGGTTTGCATACTGGTGATACCCGGTATATAGGTGACCTTCAAACCGAGTGAATGGGCTACCTGTGCCTCTTCGAAGCCTCTGCCGAAAATGTAAGGGTCGCCTCCTTTGAGTCGGACGATGGTCCCGCCTTTATTGGCTTTTTCACGGATAAGACGGTGGATGGTCTCCTGGGAGGTGGATGGTCCTTCGGGGCGTTTGCCGACGCAGATGCGTTCGCAGCCGGCGGGCGTCAGATCAAGAAGGGCGGGGTTGATGAGCCGGTCATATAATAAAATATCCGCATTTTGGAGGATTCGCCAGGCTTTTACTGTCAGCAATTCCGGATCACCAGGCCCGGCGCCCATGAGGATCAGTTCAGTTCCGGGTGGGGTCGACTTCATATTGTAATAATGGTTATATGAGTATTTATGTGAAATTAGCGAAAATAATCCGTAATATTGCCTAATAACATTATATTGATATAATTTTAATATGAAAGCTACGATAGTCGTCATCGGTAATGGAATGGTCGGACACCGGTTTTGCGACCGGCTGAAAGCCCTGGGTGGTTTCCGTATCGTGGTCTTTGGCGAGGAGCCTCGTCCGGCTTACGACCGGGTCCATTTGAGCGAGTATTTCAGCGGGAAGACGGCTGCCGAACTGGCCTTGCCCATGCGGGGATGGTTCGAGGATGAGGAGATCGTTCTTCA
>DASYSV010000179.1:0-5329 GCA_036010185.1 Puia sp. | reverse complement strand
TGCGCCGATTCTATACCGATCCCGTTTAGCAAATTAAGAAGGTGCGTCATGCAATTGGTCATGCAACCGCCCGGCGAGACGATATCCGTCGAAGCCTTCAGCGCATCCTGGTTGTAACCATAGATGAGCAGGGGTATATCGGGCGATCCGGTGGTGGATAACAACACTTTCCGCGCCCCCGAACGAAGATGGATCGCCGCCGCATCCCCACGCGTAAACCGCCCCGAACATTCCAGCACGATATCCACACCCAGTTTGCCCCAGGGCAGCTCCGCCGGGTCCTCGCTTTGGAAAGCCGCGATCATATTGTCGCCGACCGTAAGATATCCTTCCGCATAGGATACCGGTGCAGGTAATGTGCCGTACACCGAATCATACCGCAACAGGTACGCTAAATTCTCAGGATCCATGATATCGTTCACCGCCACCAGCTCGATGCCTTCCGGCCCGAGCAGCCGCCGTGTCAGCAATCTGCCTATCCTCCCCATTCCGTTTATCGCAACCCGCATCGTTCAATCGTTGATTTCGAATGACAAATATCGCTATTTTTGTCACAAATGTCCTCTGTAACAAACCACCCTCCCACACCTATGGATCGTATCCTCGTAATTGACGATCTGCCTCTGATCGCTATTGCATTTAAGGAAGTGTTCCGATCCGTCAATCCATCGGCCCTGGTCGGGTATTGCGGCAACATCTATACCGCGCTCTCGGCAAAGACCTATGCCAGTGCCACATACGACCTCGTCATCCTGGGTTCCGAGCAGGAACATTGGTCGACAAGCCTCGAGCAAGGGATGTGGGAATTGAAAGACCGTTTCGGCGTACCGCGGATCATGCTCTATTCGGCCGTTTATGATGCAGAGATCGTTGGAAGGATGCAGGCCGCCGGCATCGATGCCTATGTCCACCGTCATGAATCCGTCGAAGAGATCCGCGAGGCATACCGCCAGTTATCTGCCGGAACGCCCTTCATCTCCGGCATCTTCCGCGCCCTGTACTACGATTATGGCCATGAAAGGAAATGAATCAAAAACCATGCTCAAGGACACGACAGCCCCCGCAACGACCCCAACTGAAACGGTCATCCGAAAAACAGTCTTCCCCATCCTGCTGGCCATCAGCTTCTCGCATCTGCTCAACGATACCATGCAGTCGCTGATCCCCTCCACCTACCCACTGCTCAAACGGTCGCTAAGACTCGACTTCAGCCAGCTCGGTCTCATCACCTTTTGCTTTCAGCTGACAGCATCGCTGCTCCAACCCTTTGTCGGTTTATATACGGATAAAAAGCCGCAACCCTATTCGCTTGCCGCCGGCATGATCTTCACGGGCATGGGCCTCGCCCTGTTATCGCGGGCCGCCAGCTTCCCCGTTGTATTGCTTGCCGTTGCCCTCGTCGGCATCGGCTCTTCCATTTTTCATCCCGAAGCTTCGCGTCTCGCCTATCTCGCCTCCGGCGGACGACGCGGCATGGCTCAATCCGTCTTCCAGGTGGGCGGAAATGCCGGAGCCTCATTCGGTCCGCTGCTCGCCGCACAGATCGTTGCTCCCTATGGTCAGTCGAATATCCTGTGGTTCGGCCTGTTCGCCCTCACCGCCTTCTTCGTCCTCCTCCGCACCGGCGCCTGGTATAGCCGCAATCTGCAGCGACGCCGGAACAAACCCGCCGCCCACCAGATCCAGACGATACAATTCTCCCGCGGCCGCATCGCCTTCGCACTCGCCATCCTGCTGGTCCTCATCTTCTCCAAATATTTCTACATGGCCAGCATGAGCAGCTATTATATGTTCTTCCTTATCGATAAGTTCCATGTATCCGTCCGGACCGCGCAGCTGATGCTCTTCATCTTCCTGTTCGCGGTCGCTGTGGGAACATACATCGGTGGACCGGTTGGAGACCGCATCGGACGCAAATACGTGATCTGGTTCTCTATCCTGGGTGTAGCGCCCTTCACCCTCATCCTCCCCTACGCCAACCTCCTCTGGACCGGCATCCTGTCTGTATGCGTCGGACTGATCCTCGCATCCGCATTTTCCGCCATCCTCGTCTATGCCCAGGAACTCCTCCCCGGCAAGGTCGGCCTCATCTCCGGCCTCTTCTTCGGACTGGCCTTCGGCATGGGAGGCATCGGCGCAGCCGTCCTCGGCAATCTCGCCGACCACACAAGCATACGGCACGTCTTCCATCTCTGCGCCTTCCTGCCCCTCCTCGGCTTGCTCACCGGCTTCCTCCCCGTACCCCGCCGCACCTCCGCCTGATCACGACCCTCGGCACCTCATCCATCGACGCTCCCCGCGCCATCGCACTGCCGCCGCATCCATCACACCGCCACCGCATCCATCGACGCTCCCCCGCGCCATCGCTCCGCCACCTCACCCTTCACCGCTTCCGCCCCCGCCGCACCTCCGCCTCACATACCCCTAAACGCCAGAGGCCACCCTGAAAACAGGATAGCCTCCTAACGATTGCTTGCCATAAAAACTTAGGTGTACAAGCCCACCTGTATAACTTTACTTCTTGGTAGTAGTATCTTTCTTCGTGCTGTCAACTGCCATCTTGGTAGAGTCAGCAGCCATCTTGCTGGAATCGGCGCTCATCTTGGCGGAATCGGCGCTCATCTTGGCGGAATCAGCCTTAGCTTCGGTGCTGGCGCTGTTGTTACAAGCTGCGAATGCGAAAACGGTAGCTGCTACAAAAAAGAACTTTTTCATTTGAGATTGTTTTTACGTTAATTGAATGGTTTCGTGGTTAATACCACGTGTTCCCAAAAAGTAACCCGCAAAAATCAACGTTTTTTACATTTTTTTTAACCTAATGCGTATCACCCATCTTTTGAAGGCTAAATTGCTCTTTTTTGATTTTTTTGCCGTTAGTTTGGGTTACGAATGTTTAATTTGGGTATTAAAGAAAGTATAAGCGTGGGGACAGTAACCAACGAACAAGATTTACTCGAAGGACTGGCAAAGAACGACCGAATGGCCATCGAGACTATTTATAAGCAACATTACAACATGGTTCAGTCCATGATCCTCGCCAACAGTGGCTACCCCGATGACGCCCGCGACATTTTTCAGGAGGCTATGATCGTACTCTATGAAAAGGTCATCTCGGGCTCATTCGAACTGAACAGCCAGCTCAAGACCTACCTCTACTCCGTATGCCGCCGCCTGTGGCTCAAAAGGCTCAGTCAGCTGCAAAGGGTCTCCCCTGAAGTGGAAGGCCTGGAGGAAAGGATCCCGGTAGAGGAAGACCTTGAAAAACACGAACAGCGCAACAGGGATTTCATAGTGATGGAACAGGCGATGAACAGCCTGGGAGAACCATGCAAAAGCCTCCTCGAGGCCTACTACCTCGGTAAGAAAAGCATGGTCGAAATAGCGGGCGATTTCGGTTATACTAACGCCGACAACGCCAAGAACCAGAAATATAAATGCCTGATGCGGTTGAAAAAAATATTCAGTCAGATCAAAAAATAATGTGAAAATGCAGGATACTACCCTATTGGATGCTGTCGAACGCTACCTGCGCGGGGAAATGTCCCCCGAGGAAAAAGCGCTCTTCGAGCATGTCCGGAATACCAATCCGGAAGTCGACCAGATGGTGGTCGAACATTCGTTATTTCTGGAACACCTGAACCAATACGGAGAGACCCGCCGCATAAAGACGCAATTGAACGACATTCACCATCGTCTCGCGGAAACAGGCCAGATCGAACAATCGCGCCCCGCCATCGTCGTGACGCTCTGGAACAAATACAAACGCGTCGTCTTCGTCGCCGCCTGTATCGCCGGTATCACGGCCCTGGCCATCAGCGGTCTCGTGTCGGCGCTGACACCTAAGGTCGACAAAGCAAAGATCGAATACCTCGACCGTCGCCTGGTCGCACAGGATTATAAACTAAACAAACTGTCTACCCAGATCAATACGGCCGGACAAACGCAAACCGCTCCCGAATCCTATGGCATCGGCGGTACAGGCTTTCTCATCGACGGCAAGGGCTATCTCATCACCGCTGCTCACGTGGTAAGGGGCGCCACACGTCTGAAAGTTCAAAACCCGATAGGCGAATATGACGCCCATATCGTACAATTGGACCCTCATGCCGATCTCGCTCTGCTCAAGATCAACGATACTTCCTATCACCCGTTCAACGGCCTCCCCTATGGCATCAGCAAGACGAGCGCCGAATTAGGCGAGGAATTGTTCACGTTAGGTTATCCGAGACCCGACATCGTTTACAATAAAGGATATCTCAGCGCCAGAACCGGATACCAGGGTGATACGACGACATACCAGATCACCATCGCCGCCAACCCCGGCAACAGCGGCACGCCGGTCCTCAACAATGACGGAGACGTCATCGGCATCGTAAGCTCGACCCAGCAAAACGCACAGGGGATGGTATTCGCCGTCCGCTCGAAGAATATCTTCCAGGCGCTGGACTCCATGAAGACCGACAGCGCGCTTCAAAAGACCGACAGCACACTCAGCCATCTGCACATTCCCCTGAACTCCTCCCTAAAGGGGCTCGACCGGCAGCAGCAGATACGACGCATCGAGGATTACATATTCATCGTCAAACGCAACTAATAAAAAAAGGGCCGCGAGGCCCTTTTCTTTGGAACTAGCCGCCACACGGCCATTACCACAATTTCTTCGGATACTCCCCTTTATCGATCAAAGCATTCAAGCTAGCCTGTACGCCCGGCGCATCCTCTTTATAGGTAACTCCAAACCATTTGGCCGAAGTCGGTATCACCTTGATCACCCCCTTCCCTTCTTTGATGAACCGATCCCCGATTATCGGGATAAAGAACTCCGCCTTGGGATTCGTGCCCTGCTCCTTCAGAAAAGCACCGAACAGCTTTTCAATATACCCGAAAACAGATGGATCAAAACCCCAGAAATTCATCGACACCTTGGAGTCGAACGGAACTTCATATTTCTTTTCCCCCTCTTCATAAGTGATCTTATCCCCTTCCTGGTAGATCTTCGTTCGCTCGGCGATGGCTACCAGGTTCCCGTCCCCATCCACTTCACAAACTCCCCGGCTGACCGTCCCATTGTCCGATAAGGTCTTTGCCAGCTCGTACCCGATGATGCAATGTTCGCCCGGATTAACAGGCCCCGTCAGGAATTTATAAGCCTTCTCGAAAGCATCACGGCCATAAAAGTCATCCGCATTTATCACCGCGAAAGGTTCCTTTATCGCATTCTTCGCACAGAGCACGGCATGCGCCGTACCCCAGGGCTTCGTCCTGTCCGCCGGCACCGTGAACGAACCCGTAAAATCATGCAGGTCCTGGTAAACATAATCTATCGCCA
>DASYSV010000175.1:0-3645 GCA_036010185.1 Puia sp. | reverse complement strand
TCTGTCCGATTCCTTCCAGCCTGTATAGTCCGACCACACCTTCAGCTCTTCGCGATCGATACCGTCGAAGACGGGATTCCCAGGCCGTTCGGGATTGACATAGTAACCGTTGCGCGAGGGCCGTGGCGGTGGCGGATACTGGGAATAGTCGAGGTCCATCGTCACATTGCGGATGGGGGCGGCCAGTATGGCATTGAGATATGGCAGATGCGAGCTGTCCTGCCGGAGACAGAGCATTCGGCCGCCTGCGGCGATGAACCGTTTGATGTCGGCCGCATTCCTGACCAGCGCTTGGTCGGCGCCATTCTCACCGATAAGGACTACGGAGGAGGGTGAAATATTTTTGAACGAAGTGATCTTATCATAGGGCAGGATCTGCCGCTGTGGTCTTGTGGCCGACAACGGAAAATCTTTACCCGCAATAAAAATCCGGTCCTTATTCTCCGAGATCAGCCTGCCGTCTTTGACCACCTGACCGAGCAGATGGTAATGCCCTGCGGCAAGGTCCGCCGGCAGGGGAATGCTTAGCGTTCGTTCGAATTCCGAATAGTAGGCGATATCGGGCAGGGAAAAGCTTTCCGTCACAATGGTGTTTTCCGCCTCGTCGATGATCCGGTATGTAAATGTGGCGGCGGTCAGATCGGAAAAGTCGTCTGCGTCGTTGACGATATGCAGTGTCGGTTTAAGAGTTGTGCCGGCATAGACCTGTGTTGTCCAGTTCTCCCAGCTGACCAGTACCGGTGAGTAGGAGAGCTTCGCCTGCGCCGTGACGGGTTTCGGTCCCATGTCGATGAAATCCCGCACGGTATTCCAGTTGTAGAACAGGATGGTGAAGGGGAAGACGCCGCTCAGCTCCGGATTGACGCTGCGCAACCGGCGGTTGAGCTCGGCGGCCTGTTTGAAGGTAAAACACTGGTGTTCGTTTGCCAGCAGCGCCTGGACATCGTTGGACGCGTGACCGGTCCAATTGAGCTGTGAGCCCGGGTTCTTGTGGTTGGGAGTCAGGTTATATCTTCCATCCGGTCCGGAATAGTTGCCCACGCATTCGGTGAACGTGATCGGCTGCCCGGCTTTTTTGGGGAAGGGAATTATATCTTCATCATTCCGGGCGTGAAGGAAGGTGAAGGGCGAAGAATAGTACCAGCCCCAGTAACGATGCAGATCGCAGATGTCCCCTGCCTTTCCGTATCCATAACCCGCATTGGCGATGAATACGCGTGTACTGTCCCATTTTTTCAGCCGGACTGCCGCATAAGAGAGAAACTTTTCCCATTCACCCGCGGCCCGCCCCGCAAACGGCGTCTCGTTCGTCATTGCATAGACCATCAGGCTTGGATGGCTGGCGATCATGGCGAATGCCTTTGTTTCATACCAGTCCACGGCCTTATCATAGTCTTTTGGTGGCTTCCCGCCGTCGACCGTGCCGCTGTAATTGCCGCCGAAGACCATCATACCCTTCTCGTCACAGACATCGTACCAGGTATCGTTATCGGGGATGCGGATGATGTTCACATGGATGCTCTTCATAAAGTCCACGTATTGTTCCGCAAAGCGGCGGCTTTTCTCGATGTTGTCGGGGATTCCGCGACCGGGCGGGTTGATGGCGATGCCGCGCAGAAAGATCGGTTTCCCGTTCAGGTACAGATGACCGTTTTTCGACTCGAAGAAGCGGAATCCGATGCGTTTTTCTTCGCGTTGCGATACTCCGCCCGGTTCTTCGATCGTGAGAGCCACGCGATAGAGATGCGGGTTCGTCGGCGTCCAGGCGTCGACGTCGAGACCGTCTGCATAGAACCGAAGTGTCTTACTATCCGCAACAGGAGTAACCTGTCCATGGTGCACAAGCCTGCCTGTCCGGTCGTCCATGACGAGCAGGGTAAATTTCGTGCCCGCCGGCGGCAGGTTGTCGAAACCCAGGTCCACCCGTACTGAATGAAGGGTCGTAAAGACGATCATCCGGGGGACATCTTCAGCTTTTACCCCGAGCAACAAGGGCAGCAATACCAGCAGTGATAATCTTTTCATATTCGTTCCAGTTGGATGAGGTAAATATCGTTCTCCTTCGTGTCGAAACGCCGGCTGAATGTCCCGTCATCGATGGTCACGGTCCCGCTGCTTTCGGGAGCGCCGTTGGCTATCGCGTCGAGCCGCTGTTGCTGTTGTCCGGACAGGTCGGATGGTGAGCCCATCTCGAGCCAGGCGCTGAAGACATCGTTATGATGATAGCCTATATGATAGACCAGGACGCGGTAGCGGCCATTGGGGATGTGGTCTAGTTTCACTGTCACCGTTCCCGCCGGGGCCGGCGGGGTATTCAGCCGGAAGAGGCTGTCATTGAAATAGGGAGCATCGGCGAAAGGCAGATGGAGGTTCCAGAATAGTGTCTGCACACCCTTATCGCTTCTGCAAACCCAGGAGCACGAATCTGTGTCCCGCAGCGCCGTATTACCCATCCGGTGCAGGAATTGATAAGCGAAAAAGGTGGGCTTTCGCAGCCCCTGGAGATTGATCAGCCCGAAACCGCCATGGAAGGGCGTCGGGCCCGGACCGGCTTCCTCGAAGACGTCGGTGAAGGTCCAGTAAGACATCGAAGCCGCGGCGTGTTCGGTATGTTTGAGCGTATTGAGGAGAAAAGCCGCGTTTTGATAGCTGTCGTGCAGCGGGTCGCGTGAGGAAGGAGATGAATTGATCTCCGTATAGTGCAACGGGAGATGGCTGTAGGCGCAGCTGTCCATGATCCGTCGGGTATTTACCACATTGCCCCACAGGTAGCCGGAGGGCAGCATCGTTCGTTTGCGGACGCCGAATTCGTCGAATACGGTTTTCGTGTTATAGCTGTGGGTGGAGATGAAATCCAGCGGCACCTGGTTGTTGCGGCAGTACTGCAGCATCTCGCGGATCCACTTGCTGCCCGATGTGGCCGGTCCGCCGACACGGTAGGTGGGGGAGACCGATTTGATCGCCTCAGCCGTCGTCTTATAGAGTTTGAAATAATCGTCCTGTGTCCCGGTGAAGAAGCCGTGAAGATCGGGCTCGTTCCAAACTTCGAAATACCATTTCTCAACCTCTTCGCGGCCATATCGCTCCTGCCAGTGCCGGACGAGGGCCTGGATGAGGTCCGCCCATTTTTGATAATCCTTTGGTGGCGTGACATTGCCTTTCCACCAGAATACGGTCTTTGTGCCGCTGGCGAGATCGGGGGGCATGAAGCCCAGCTCCACGAAGGGGCGGATGCCGATGCTCAGCAGATAGTCATAGAGCTTGTCGACATACTGAAAGTTATATACAGGCCGGCCTGTCTTGTCTTCCGTATACACATGCATCTCGTCGCATAGCAGGCCATGAAACCGGATGTACCGGAACCCGATGGCTTTTACCGCCATCGCCAGCTGTTGCTGCCAGTCCGCGCGCAAGCCTTCGGCTGCGCGACCCGCTCCGACACAGGTGGCATAGCTACGGCTGAAGCTACCGGCCTCATCCCGGTAGTCGGCCCGGATGACCCTTTGGGCGTTCGCCAGCCCCGCGCTCAACAACCCGGCAGCTATCAGCAGGCTCTTCTTCATTTGGATCGGTTTTTCATTCTCAATAAGGCTTCCACGTAATAATAATCGGCATAGGGTAGGGGCGAATCCACTTCGGTATTCT
>DASYSV010000157.1:0-6176 GCA_036010185.1 Puia sp. | reverse complement strand
TGATGACGGATATGGGAATAATAGCGTGACGTCGAATTTGCTGCCGCTGTATTTCGGGATGGTGCCGCAGCGAGCGCGTGCAGCCGTCGCTTCCAGGTTAGTTGAACGGGTGGCTTCGGATGGGCATATTGCTACCGGGGTTATTGGAACCGGATGGCTGATGCGCGGGCTAACTGATCTGGGGAGATCCGATCTGGCGCTCCGGTTGGCTACGAATAAGGATTATCCGGGCTGGGGTTATATGGTCGGACAAGGCGCCACCACGATATGGGAGCTATGGAATGGAAATACTGCCGACCCGGCCATGAATTCACAGAACCACGTCATGCTGCTTGGCGATCTGCTGACCTGGTGCTTCCGGGACCTGGCAGGTATTGCGCCTGCTGATCCCGGGTACAAAAAGATCCGGTTGCAGCCCGTCTTCCCGGAGAAACTCGACAGTGTCACGGCCTCTTACAATACGCCTTACGGGATCGTGACCAGCGAATGGCGGCGCGAGGGCGGGCATATCTCATGGCAGATCACTGTGCCGCCCAATACCCGGGCCATCGTGCATCTCCCCGACGGCAGCGAAAGCGAGACCGGCTCGGGAGAATATCATTATGACATTCAAACAAAAAAGTCGATATGAAAAAAATTTCTCTTTTTCTGATGATGACATGTACGCTGGCCGCCGGCGCCCAGACCCCTTCGATCGATAGTGCAATCACCAAAAAGGCTGCCTCATGGGTGGCCTCACTGAATTTGAACGACGCGGCAAAAGAGACGCGTCTGACCGCCGTCATCGCCACACATCTCAATACGGTCAGGAACTGGAATAACGACCATCCCTACACGGAAGTCCCTGCCGGCATCGACCCCGCCACCGGAAGACCGCTGTCCAAAATGGACCGTCAGATCATTGCCGTCTCGGCGATACCAAAGACGACGCATGACAGCCTTCTCGACGGGCTGCGCAAAGACCTCACACCGGACCAGGTGAATGCCATCCTTGACAAATACACCATGGGAAAGGTCCAATTCACCTTTAACGGCTATAAAGCGATAGTGCCCGATCTTACGCCGAAGGAAGACTCCGTCATACTATCTAACCTCGAACAGGCGCGCGAGCAGGCCGTCGATTATAAGAACAGCAAGGAGATATCCGCCATCTTCGAGATCTATAAGACAAAGAACGAGCAATACCTGAATGCCAACGGCCGCAACTGGCATGCTTTATTCAAAGCCTATGTAGATGCACAAAAGGCGAAAAAAGCGGCGGCTTCCAAACAGAATAAATAAGTATATGTACAGACTGACCTCCATAGGATTTTTATTGATGCTGACCCTTCATTCCAACGGCCAGCCGATCGTCCGAAGTGAATTCATTTATGATACCGCCCCCTTCCCCGAATGTCATGCGGCGACCATCGCCGAGACGCCAAAGGGGCTCGTAACGGCCTTTTTTGGAGGGACGAAGGAGCGGAACCCGGATGTTTGCATTTATGTCAGCCGGAAGGATAAAGGGACTCACCGATGGACGACACCGGTCAATGTCGCCAATGGGATCCAGAATGAAAAGCTGCGCTATCCCTGCTGGAATCCCGTGCTGTACCAGGCGCCGGGGGGCGACCTGCTGCTGTTCTATAAAGTGGGCCCCAGCCCATCCACGTGGAAAGGATGGTTGGTCAGGAGTCGCGATGGTGGCGTCAGCTGGGGGAAACCGGAAGCTTTGCCCGAAGGGTTTCTCGGTCCGATCAAAAACCAGCCTGTACGGCTCAGTGACGGAACGCTGCTTTGTCCCACCAGCGTCGAAGGGCATGGGTGGAAAGTACATTTCGAGCTGACGCAGGATAATGCGAAGACCTGGCAAATGGCCGCGCCCGTCCCTGCATCCGATTCCCTGAGGGCCATCCAGCCCACCATCCTGCTGCGGAAGGATGGCAGTATCGAGGCATTGTGCCGAAGCGAGAACCGTGCGATACTTTCGACTGTTTCCAAAGATAAAGGCCGCAGCTGGTCGCCGCTGGAGCCGACAGCGCTACCCAATAACAACTCCGGCATCGACGGCGTGACACTTGCCGATGGCAGACAGGTACTCGTGTACAATCATGTCCTTCCGCCGCCGGGCGCCACCAAAGGTGAGCGTTCGCCGCTGAACGTGGCGGTATCTACGGACGGGCATACCTGGTATGCCGCGCTTGTACTGGAAGACGATCATGATGGCCAATATTCCTATCCGACCGTGATCCAATCGAAAGACGGGCATGTACATATCGTATATACCTGGCGACGAAAGAAGATAAAATATGTGGAGATCGATCCTTCGAAATTGAAATTGATCAAAATAGAGAATGGCGTTTGGCCGTCCTCGGTTAAAAAATAATGCATATGGAGGAGAAGAAATTTGTTCCGGTGATGATCACTCCCTTCAATCTGAAGGCGAAGGTGGATCTGGACGCCGTAGCCGTGCTGGTGGAGTTCTATCTCGAGGCGGGCGTCAAGGGTTTTTTTGCCAACTGTCTCAGCAGCGAAATGTACAGCATCAGCGAGGACGAGCGTCTCGAGCTGACGCGTCATGTAGTGGAATGTGTGGATGGACGCGTTCCCATCGTCGCCACAGGTTCGTTCGGGCTGACCATCGAAGACAAGGCGGATTTCACCGCGCGCATCTATGACACGGGCATCGACGCCGTCATCCTGATCACCGGCCATTTTGCCAATGTGGAGGACCCTGACGCCATCTTGCTCCGGAATTTCAGCAAGATGTTACGTCTGACCCGCGACATCCCGCTCGGGCTTTATGAATGTCCCGCGCCCTACAAACGGATCATACCTCCTGACGTTTTCAAACACCTGCTCGATACCGGGAGACTGGTCTATCATAAGGATACATCCATCGATCTCGAAAAAGTGAAGGCGAAGCTGGAGGTGCTGAAAACGGGCCAGTATGACCTGGAATTTTATGATGCCCATACTCCCAATGCCATGTATTCGCTGCAAATGGGTGCCAAAGGCATGTCCTCGATCTCGGGTAATTTCTACCCGGAGATCCTCGTCTGGATGTGTGATCACGCTAATGATCCCGATCGCCAGGAGGATGTCCGCTGGCTGCAGGGCGAGCTTAGCCGTGTCGACCCGCTGATCCATGTCGCCTATCCGATGAGCGCCAAGTATTTCCTTCAGAAAAGAGGATTGCCGGTAAGGACCATCAGCCGCGCGCACGCGCTCGAGCTGACGGTAGAGCAGAAACGCACGCTCGACGACATCCATCAGAGTTTTCTCGGGTGGTGCGAAAGACTGGATATAACGCCCGTACAGACAGGCCGGTTTATCCGGCCGAAATTGCCACTCGATCCCCCAATCTAATGATTGACGACCATGTCGACTACACCACCACTACGCATCTTTTTCCCTGGCCGGCTCGTTTTCGGCAACGGCTGTCTGGACCAGCTGTCCGATGAATTGATCCGGCTGTCACCTTCCCGTATACTGGTGATCACGATAGATCCATTGTTATCCTCGCTGTCCGGACTTTTCACCCTGTTGGAAGCCAACGGCATCAGTGTCACTGTTTATACACGTATCGTACAGGAACCTTCATTCGAAGATTTTCACGATGTGATGCGCGAAGCCGCGCCACTATGTCCCGACATCGTGCTGGGCATCGGGGGTGGCAGCGTGCTCGATATCGCCAAACTGGTTGCCGCGCAGCTGGACAACGATCAGCAGCTGGCTGACTATGTAGGCAATGGCTTGCTGAAAGGAAGAAAGCGAACGCTGGTCTGTATGCCGGCCACCTCGGGCACAGGCAGCGAGGTTTCTCCCAATGCCATCCTTGTAGACAATGCGGACAATCAAAAAAAGGGGGTCATCAGTCCTTTCCTCGTCGCGGACATCGTGTACGTAGACCCGCTGCTGACGCGTAGCGTACCGCCGGCCGTCACCGCCGCCACCGGGCTGGATGCACTGACCCATTGCCTGGAGGCTTATACAAATAAATTCGCTCAGCCTTTTATCGACGTCTACGCCTTCGAAGGCATGCGGCTGATCGCAGAAAATCTCGTCCGTGCGGTGCGGAATGGCGCCGATGAAGAAGCCCGCTCGCAGGTGGCTATGGGTAGCCTGTTGGGAGGGTTCTGTTTGGGTCCTGTGAATACTGCCGCCGTGCATGCGCTTTCTTACCCGCTGGGCAGCCTTTTTCACCTGCCGCATGGGTTATCCAATGCGTTGCTGTTGCCCTATGTCATGGAATTCAATATTCCGGCGGCGCCGGAGCGGTATGCGAACGTGGCTCGCGCCCTCGGGTGTGGGACCGCGGAGGGGGGAGTGGAGAAGATACGGAGCCTGATCCGCGAATGCGGATTGCCGGCGACGCTGAAGGAGGTGGGTGTGCCGCTCGATGCAATCGATGGGATGGCGGCGGACGCGATGAAGATCACCCGGCTTTTGAATAACAATCCGCGGCCCGTCACGCTGGAAGATGCCATTAATATTTATATTGCTGCATATGAATAAAAAATATCGCGGGATCATTGTTCCCGCCATTACACCGCTGACGGCGGATCGTACGCTGGATACCGGCGCCGCGGAAAGACTGTTGACGTCCTTTCCGCATCCTTTCATCCTCGGGACCACCGGTGAGGCGCCATCGCTGCCGGCCGAGCTCAAGAAACAGTATATCCGTCTGGCGGGAAAGGTCAAGAAGACCGGTCAGCAGTTGTACGTGGGCATATCGTCGAATTGCCCCGATGAGTCCGTCGAATGGGCGCGTTTCGCTTTTGGCGAGGGCGCCGACGTGGTGGTAAGCAACCTCCCGTCGTATTACCCGCTGACCGACGACCTGATCCGGCGGCATTTCGAATGGTTGATCGCACGTGTGAACGGTCCCCTGGTCATTTACAATATCCCGTCGACCACGCATCATTCGATACCGCTGGCCATCATCGACGAGCTGAGCCATCATCCGAACGTCGTAGCGACCAAGGATTCCGAACGTAATGAAGAACGATTGCATGCTTCATTGAAACTATGGGCGGGTCGTGAAGATTTCAGTCATTTTCTCGGTTGGGCGGCGAGGTCGGGTGAGGCCCTGCTGAATGGCTGCGACGGGCTGGTTCCCAGCAATGGCAACCTGGACGCCGGCGTATATGTCGATCTGGAAAAGGCAGCTGCGAAAGGAGACAAGACGGAAGTCCAGCGGCTGCAAGCCATTTCGGACCAGCTGGGCGCCTCGTATCAGAGCGGCCGTAGCCTGGGCGAATCGCTGGCTGCGTTGAAATCTTTGATGCACCAGCGTGGTCTTTGTCAACCCTATATGATGCCGCCCCTATAGCTTTAGGATGTCAAACACACCGATCATAGGAATTACCATGGGCGACCCGGCCAGTATCGGACCGGAGATCGCCGTCAAGGCCCTGCTCACCGACGCGGTCCGGTCTATCTGCCGCCCCGTGATCATCGGCGATGCCGCTACCCTTCGTTCCATCATCGATCAGCTGAGATGGAAGGCCTCCGTCCATGCCATCGAGAGCGTTCATGAAGCCCGGTTCGAACCGGGAGTCATCGATGTCCTCGATATGAAGACGGTCAGGTTGGATAAGCTGGTCCTTGGGGAAATATCGGCCATGGCGGGTCACGCCGCCTTCGAAGCCGTTCGGAAAGTGATCGCGCTCGCGATGGCCGGCGAGATCGATGCCACGGTCACGGGTCCGATCAATAAGAAATCGATCAATGAAGCAGGTCATCACTTCGCCGGTCATACGGAGATCTATGCGCATTACACCGACACGAAGAAATACGGGATGTTACTCGTCGAGGATAATCTGAAGGTCATTCATGTTTCCACACATGTTTCTTTGCGGCACGCCTGTGACCTGGTAAAGAAGGACCGCGTACTGGCTGTTATCGGTCTCTTACGCGATGGCCTTATCAGCCTGGGCGAGACAAATCTGAAGATCGGCGTGGCGGGTCTCAATCCGCATGCGGGTGATTCGGGTCTTTTCGGCACCGAAGACGACCAGGAGATACTTCCCGCCGTGCTCGAAGCACGCCGGCAGGGTTATGACGTGGATGGCCCCGTACCCCCGGATACCTTGTTCGCCAAGGCGGTGACCGGGGCCTATGGCGGCGTTGTCGCGATGTATCACGATCAGGGACATATCCCTTTCAAATTAACCGGATTCCAATGGAATGCG
>DASYSV010000146.1:0-8600 GCA_036010185.1 Puia sp. | reverse complement strand
GATACTCGCTTCGCTGAAAGGCGCCAGCAAACATTTCGGCCCTATCACCATCGTGGAGAACGCGTCTGCGGAGATAGACCGCGGCGACAAGATCGCGCTCATCGGCGCCAACGGAAAAGGGAAATCCACGCTTCTCAGAATGGTTGCGGGAACCGAACCCTTCGAAGGCCAGCGTGTCTGGGGGCATAATGTAGAAGAAAGCTTTTACGCTCAACACCAGCTGGAATCCCTCAACGTCAACAATACGCTGCTCGAAGAAATGCAGCTTTGCGGTAGCCAGAAGACCGATCTCGAGCTGCGCGTCCTGCTCGGCTGTTTCCTGTTCAGCGGCGACGACGTCGAAAAAAAGATACGTGTCCTCAGCGGCGGTGAAAAGGCCCGGGTAGCGCTCGCCAAAACGATCATCAGCAAGGCTAATTTCCTGCTGCTGGACGAGCCTACCAACCACCTCGACATGCATTCCTGCGATCTGTTGATCGAGGCCCTGACCAGATACGAAGGCAGCTATCTGCTGGTGAGTCACGACCGCTATTTCATTTCCAGGACTGCCAATAAGATATGGGAGATAGAAGACGGGCTGATCCGCGAGTTCAAGGGCACCTACGAGGAATGGGTAGACTGGAAGGAACGCAACCTGGCTGCCAAACAACAGGCAGCCGTTGCCGCAGTCCCTGTCGCCGTCGCCGCTCCTCCCCCGCCACCGCCTGTGCCGGGCCCTCCGTCGGACCGGCCGCGCCCCTCCGATTTGGGCGCGCGTCCGAATAAGGAGGCGAAAAAAGAACTCCAGCGCCAGCAACGCCTCTTCCAGGACCTGGAACAAAAGATCGCCACGCTGACCCGGCAGAAAGATGCCCTCGAGGCATCTCTGGCCGATCCGGCCACGTATTCAGATAAGAATAAGTTCATCAAGGCGGAAACCGACTATAAAAAGACAAGCGACGAGCTGGATAAGGCCAACCGCCAATATGAACAGGTGTTCGAAAAGATCATGGAATTGGAAAAAACGCTTTGAAAAACTATCCCCTTCTCTCCTTCTGTGTCTTCTTTCTGCTTGCCGGCGGCCGACTGTCAGCACAGGATAGCAGCGCGTCGCAAAGTCCCGCCATGCAATCCCAAACGGCTATCCGGAGCCAGCGTCCTAAAATAGGTCTCGTCCTCAGCGGTGGCGGAGCAAAAGGGCTCGCGCATATCGGCATCCTCAAAGCCATCGATTCGGCCGGGCTGAAAGTGGACTATATCACGGGCACCAGCATGGGCAGTATCATCGGCGGACTCTACGCCGTCGGCTACTCGGCCGACAGCATCGAAAAGATAGCGGGTAGCATCGACTGGGACCTACTGCTGTCCAATCAATCCTCCATGCGAAGCATGATCATGGACGAGAAGGACGAATACGGCAAATACATCGTCGAGCTGCCCTGGGTGAATCACTGGTTCCGCATCAACACCGGGGTCATCGAGGGAGAAGAGCTCTGGATGAAGTTCTCGGAGTTGTTCCGGCCCGTTTACAATATCAAGGATTTCTCGAAATTCTCCATCCCCTTCCGTTGCATAGCCACGGATATTTCGACAGGCGAGGCCGTGGTGCTGGACACGGGTGAGATCGTCCCCGCGCTGAGATCGAGCATGGCCATCCCAACGATCTTTACCGCGGTTCAATATGGAGGTCACAAACTGGTCGACGGAGGGGTCGTTCGAAATTTTCCGGTCAGCGATGTCCGGAAGATGGGTGCGGATATCGTCATCGGAGACAATGTGTCCGGTCCGCTCCGAACTCCGGACCAGGTGACCAATCCGCTCCAGGTGTTGATGCAGGTGGCCTTTTTCCGCGAAGCGGCCGACACCCGCACCCAGATCCCGCTTTGTAATATCTACGTCTACCAGCCGCTGGACAAATATAACATGGGGAATTTCGGAGAGGCGGGCGAGATCATCGAGACCGGTCTGAAAGCGGGTCGCCTGCTCTATCCACGGCTAAAAAAGCTGGTCGATTCGCTGGACGCCACCTATGGGCCGCAGCAGACTGTCAAAAACCGCCTTCCGGCCGTCTATCCCGTCAGGATCTCTTCCTACGAGGTCACAGGTCTGAAACATACCAGCGAAGCATTTTTTATCCAGAGCATCAACCTGGAAAGCGGGCACTCTTATAGCGCGACCGCACTCTCCAAGATGGTCCGCCGCGCCTTCGGTACCCGGTATTACAGCCGCATCACCTACTCGCTGACGCCGCAGCCCGACAGCAGCAGTCATATCAAATTCGAAGTGGAAGAGACGCCGCTTACCTTCGCCAAACTGGGGCTCAATTACAACCAATTCAGCGGCATCAGCGCGATCCTCAATCTGACCACCCGCGATTTCTTTACACCGACCTCACGAAGCCTGGTGACGCTCAACATCGGACAGAACTTCCGCGCGAGGGCGGAACATTTGCAATACTTCAGCCGGAGAGCCAATTTTTCATTCGCACTCGCTACACAATTCGATGAGTTCAGGATCACTACTTACAATGACAAATACCAGGAGGCGGGACTCTACGATCAAAATTATTTCAAGCTTGACGGCCGTTTCGGCTATTCGACCAACCGCGATCTGACCGTCGGCGTGGGCAGCCGCTGGGAATACACCGACTATGCGCCGTCCATCACCTCGAGTCTGGAATTCGAGGGCAACAACAATTTCCTGACCAGCTATTTTTTCGTTCGGAGCAATACACTGGACCGACCCATCTATCCCCGGCGCGGCTTTAGGTTTCACGTAGAGGCCGACCATGTATTCGAACAGAGCCCCGAGGCCCAGTATTTCGCTTCCACCGTCAACCGCAGCGATACCAGCTTCTCCGAAGAGCCCTACGAGCGCCTCCTCGCCAACTACGACCAATTCATTCCCGTTACCAACCGGTATACGGTACAGGTACACCTCCAGGGTGGGCTCAACCTCAACTATCACCACAATATCATGAACGAATTTTCCATCGGGGGCCTGACGGATCAATTCCACAACCAGGTGGTCTTCGCGGGGCTTCGCGAAGGCACGTTCTATTCCGCCAGCGTAGCGGAGGGGATGCTGGCATTACGGTATCAACTGTTCAATAACGTTATGGTGACGGGTAAGGCCAATATCCTGTTCAACAACTTCCTCGATAAGAGCAGTTTCTTCACCACCCCCGATTTCCTTTCGGGCTATGCGCTCACATTCACCTACCGTTTCGCACTCGGTCCCCTCGAGCTCAGCGCGATGTATTGCGATCAGTCGCGACGTGTCATCGGCTATGTGAACATCGGTATTCCTTTCTAAGGCGGCATCCCGGCCCTCGCCCGAAGGGCGATCATGAGATATCAGCTTCCCATTTTACCAAGCACGATGTTCAGTATTTCCGTTTCCGCCTTATTGGCCTCCGCCATTATCCTGCTGCCCCGGTCATGGATATCCTTCACGAATTCCTTATCCTCATAACCGGCCGCATTGATCCTGACATTCAGGAAAGCTCCCATCACTGCGGCACGCACGCAAAGCGCGCCAACCCCCGCGTCCGAAACGGAATTAGGATTACCATCGAGCGCCATGGCCCTGATCACCTCCATGGACGCCGCCGCCACTTCCATCACGCGGAAAGGCACCTCGATGGCGGTGCGCGTCGCAGCCTGGATAGCTTGATGCCGCAAGGCCTTCTCTTCGGCCGTCCCTTTGGACATTCCAAATGCCGCCATGATCGAGTTGAACGCGCGGGTATCCGCATCTACAAGGCGAAGGAGCTCATCCTTATATCCCTGCCCGCGCTCCGCCCATCCGCCAAACAATGTCCATCGGTCGTCCCATCCCTTCTTATGCGATGAAAGGTTCGCCACCATAGTCCCGAGCGCGGCGCCCAATGCGCCCACATAGGCGGCGATCGATCCACCGCCGGGGGCCGGACTTTCACTCGCCGTTTCATCGGCGAAATCGAGCAGAGACATCCCGACAAGCCGCCGGTCGGCCGACCCTCGCAGCAGGTATTCGATGATCCTTTCTTCGGGAACGAAAGGCGCCAGCTCATCGAGCCCCATCGACAGTATCGCGATCCGGATCAATTCTTTTTCGGAAACCCCGGTGCTTCGTTGCTGTTTTTCTAAAAAATACCGTCCGGCATCCAGCATGGCCTGCAGGGGGACGAGTCCTACCAGCTCGCTGCCCGTAACACGGATACCCCTCGCGGACGCCGCCCGGGCGACTTCATCGAAAGCAACATGCACCGGCGTGATACGGATATTCGTCAGGTTCATAGAGATCTGCGCGACGCCATATTCTTCGATAAACCATCCGATGGCTTTCACGGATTTCAGGGTGCCTGGCTGATGCGTGCCGTCCGGAAGCGTACGGCCCGCTTCCCGCACATCGAAGGCTATTGCATTGGCGCGGCGCGTGGAGGTAGTATTCAGATTGACATTGTAGGCTACGAGAAAATCCCGCGCCCCGATCACCGTCCCGCCGCGCCTGGCATCGAATTCCGCCGGGCCAAAGTCCGGTTTCCATTCCGGGAGCGCTATCTTCTTGAAATACCCTTCATATTCGCCGGCGCGGATGATCGAGAGGTTGCTACGCCGCTTGTCGGGCTGGGCCTCTTCATAAAGATAGACCGGCAGCCGCAGCTCGGTACCTACCCGCGACGCCAGCCGACGCGCCCAGTCCGCCGTCTCTTCCATCGTTATGCCGGCTATCGGTATCAAAGGACATACGTCGGTGGCGCCCATCCGCGGGTGCTCGCCTTTATGATCCCGCATGTCTATTAACTCTCCCGCCTTTCGGATAGCCTGAAACGCCGCCTCAATGACCGCAGCCGGCGCCCCCACGAACGTCACGACCGTCCGGTTCGTCGCTTTGCCAGGATCGACATTCAATAAACGGACTCCCGGAACACCTTCGATGACATCCGTTATCTGTTTGATGATCTCGGGACGCCGGCCTTCGCTGAAATTGGGGACGCATTCAATAAGAGAATCCATGTAATTTTTCAATTATTTATTCAATACGATCGTTGATTTACGTTTCCGTTCCCAAATTAACTAATTTTGCGTGCGAATCGACGTTTATGCTAAAATCCAAGCTCACCTTATACGCCGTGATAGCGTCATTCTTCTTCCTCGGCGTATATGAAAAGAAAATGGGAGAAGTCCTTGATATCCCTACCAGTAATGCTCCTAAGCCTGAATACATGAGCATCAGCGGGAATATACTGATCTTTATTGCCATCGGCCTGTTCCTTCTTTGCAGCTATACTCTCGACAAAAAGAAAGGTTGACACCTCATCGCAGGAATTCCCCGCGGATCATCACCCTTTCTACAAGATCGCTGCCGAAGGAATAAGGAAGATACGCCAGTGAAGGCACCGGCCGCGTAACGATCAGGTTGGCCAATTTGCCACGAGTGATGCTCCCGATCCTGTCACCCAGCGACATCGCATGGGCGCCATTAAGGGTGGCCGCGTTGATCGCCTCCTCCGGGAGAAGCCGCATCTGGATACAGCCCATCGACACGACTAAATTCATATTGCCACTGGGAGACGATCCGGGGTTATAGTCCGATGCCAGCGCAATGGCGCATCCCGCGTCGATCAGGGCGCGGGCTGGCTGATAAGGCATCCTGAGAAAGAAGGCGGCGGTAGGCAACAGGGTACCGATCGTTCCGGATCCAGCCAGGACGGCAATCGCCGAAGAGTCCATGGTCTCGAGGTGATCGACGGATAATGCCCCTAACCTGACTCCCGTCTCGACGCCCCTGGATAAATGCAGCTGGTTCGCATGGATCTTGGCAGGTAACCCGTACCGAGCGCCGGCACGTAAGACAGTCTCCGTTTCGGCGGGACTGAAAAAACCTTCTTCGCAGAATACATCGATATAGTCAGCCAGACCCCCGGCGGCGATAGCCGGAAGCATTTCGTTAACGATCAGATCGATATAGCCTTCATGATCCTGCCGGTACCGTTCCGGATATGCGTGCGCGCCGAGGAAGGTGGCCTTGATCGCCAGTTTCGACCTTTGTTTCAGCTTCCTGATGACCCGAAGCATCTTCAACTCCCCTTCCACCGTCAGGCCATAGCCGCTCTTGATCTCGACGGCGCCGGTACCCATCTTCACCAGCTCCTGCAGACGCTGCCAGGCCTCGGTAAATAACACCTCTTCCGGGGTCTCGGCTACACGCCGGGCGGAGTTCAGGATCCCGCCACCCTTCGCATGGATGTCGGCATAGCTCAGACCCCGGATCTTGTCCACGAATTCGGACTCCCTGCTCCCGGCATAAACAAGATGTGTATGACTGTCGCACCATGCAGGCAGCACCAGACGACCACTGGCGTCTGTACCGTCCGAAGTACCGCGCAACGACGCAAGCGCCGGTGGCAATTCGGACATGGGCCCGAAGCCTGCGATATGTTCCCCTTCGATATGCAGCCAGGCATCGTGGATGACGGGTAATTCGGCGAGCTCGCCTCCCCGGAGCAGAGGGCTGTCCTCCCGGGTATTCACCAATTGACGAATGTTGTAAAAAAGATGCGGGGACATTCCCGAAGATAGGGAATTATAAAAAATCGGCCTTGTCCAGCTTTCGCGATATTCGGCATGCGGCATTGATCAACCCTACATGCGAATAGGTCTGCGGGAAATTGCCCCATTGCGATCCGTCATCGATCGCGTCCTCACTGAAGATGCCCAGGTGATTGGCAAACCCCAATAGCTGATCGAGATGCCGGAGGGCGTCATCGACGCGACCGACACAGGCCAATGCATCTACATACCAGAAGGCGCAGACCAAAAAGGTACTTTCCGGGAACCCGAAATCGTCATAGTGTTTGTACCGGTAAAAAAGTCCCTTCGGTGTCAGCAGCTCCTTCTCGAGTGCCGCGATATGCTCCTTCGCCCGTTCTCCGCGATGATCGAGATAGTCCATCGTGATCATGGAAAGGGTGCTCGCGTCGAGATTGGCCGTACCGATGGCCTGTGTAAAGAGCTTTCGCCCGGGGTCATAGGTCTTCGCGATCAGCTGGTCCGCGGCTTCCACCAGCCGATGGGCCTTCCGCATCAGGTCCTGGTCGCCGAAGTGATGTCCGATCTTGTAGGCCGCCTTGGCTCCCGCCCAATGGAATAACAGGGTATAGGTATGCACCTGTTCGGCATTGCGGAACTCCCACAATCCGGAATCCGGCATCTCTAAGGTCCGCTCGATCTGCGCAAGCAACCAGGGAACGATCTTCCGGTAGCTGGCCTTTTTGAGAAAAAGAAGACGCTTGTCGGTATACAACGGCAACAGGCTCACCAGCACTTGTCCATATACGTCATGCTGAGACTGGATATAGGCCTTATTCCCGATACGCACCGGCTTGTTGCCCAGATAGCCTTCCAGATCGAGGGTTATCTCGTAGAGCTTTTGATCGCCCGAGACCGAATACAAGGGCTGAAGGGCGTCGGTGGCGTGATGGAGAATGTTATAGATGAAATCGAAATATTTTTCCAGCTCTTCGAAATGCCCTATCTGGTTAAAAGCGCGAAGCGTATAGTGCGCATCCCGGAACCAGCAGTAACGGTAGTCCCAGTTGCGGGTGCTGTCGTGAAATTCCGGGAGGCTCGTCGATCCCGAGGCGATGATCCCGCCCGTATCCTCATATTGATGCAGCTTGAGGACCAGCGCGCTCCGGATGATCTGTTCCTGGTATATATCCGGAAGGTACGAGCTCTTGATCCAGGATTGCCAGTCTTCCACCGTCTTGCGGATGAACTCCTCCGCGGTCTCCTTCAGCGGCGCCTCCAACGGCTCGCCATAGGTGAGTACCAGGTAGCGGTCCTGATCGAGGATAAAGGATTTCTCCTTCTGGACATAATTCAGCGGTACATCGGTGGTCAGACGCACCTGCTGATCGAGGTTGAGATACCGGATATGGTTGCTGGCGATCACCGATTCCGGTACCACCCTGCCATAATCCCCTCTCGGTTGACAACAAATGGTCACTGCGGGCGTGCCCTCCAGAAGGTGTATCTTCCGCACCATCATCAACGGCCGGAACTGCCTCTCGTAGATGCGCATCCGCGGGGCGCAGTCGGTGACGACGAATTTTCCGTCGGGGCAGGTGAACTCGGTGCAGAGAACATTGGTGTTGGGGATATAATACTGCCGGGAGCTGCAGTTGTCCATCGTAGGACGGATATAGAAGTGGCCGCCGTTGTCCTCATCGAGCAGGCTCCCGAAAAGAAAGCTGCTGTCAAATCTGGGCAGACACATCCATTTCACGTCCGCCCTGGTATCGATATAAGCCAGGTACGAGCAATTCCCGATAACCCCCATGTCGTATTTATGAACCGGCATATTCTTTTTCTGATCGGACGGAAGATTCGCTGGTGATCCTGTTCAACAGCGGCAGCACCTGTTGTTGGGAAAGAATTGTATATTGCGCCGCCGAAGCGCCGTTATTGATCTTTATGGTATAGGCCTCGCCATCCAACGCCTTGAACATGTCCTCATCGGTGGTATCGTCACCCATGCACAGGACGAAGTCCGGGTCCGATTCGCCGACGATCCTCAAGGCGGTCGCCCCCTTGTCGTAACCCGCTATGCGCACCTCGACGACCTTGTTCCCG
>DASYSV010000083.1:0-4649 GCA_036010185.1 Puia sp. | reverse complement strand
CGGAACGATCTGGATCGCCTTCTATGACGGCGGCGTCGTCGCATACAGGGATGGTCGGGTGATCACGACCCTGACCACGAAACAGGGACTTACCAGCAATATCTGCAGGACACTGTTTGTCCAGGACTTTGCGGTGTGGGTCGGGACCAATAAAGGGATCAATAAGATCGCGCTCGACCGGCCGGGGTATCCAGTCACCCGGTATACATCCAATGACGGATTGGGTTCGGATAATGTCAACTCGATCTATGCCGTTGGTCCTACCATCTACGTGGGTACCAGTGGCGGTCTCAGCTATTTTGATCAGACAAAGGTCAACGTATCGGAAGGGACCCAGCTGCATCTGTTGTCCATTCTCAACTCCGGGACGGAACGGATCGCGGATTCGGGCCACCTGGTATTACCGTATAAAGATAAGAGCATCCGTCTCGAATATGTCGCGATCTCCTACCGGAGCGTCGGGAATATCCTGTACCGTTACCGGGTGCTGGGGCTGGACACGGCCTGGCGGGAGACAAAGGAGACCTTTTTGGAATATCCCTCGCTTCCGTCGGGTGATTATGTTTTTCAAATGGTGGCCGTCAATAAGTTCGGTGTCGCCAGTTCGCTGTTGTCGGTGCCTTTCGAGGTGGCTACTCCCTTCTGGCATACGCCAATTTTCGATGGCGCCCTGATCGCAATCTTCGTCTCGATGGTCTGGTTTGTCGCGACCCTGAGGATCAAACGCATCCGCCGCCGTCAGGAAGAAAAGGAGCAGATCAATCACCGGCTGGCGGAATTGGAGAATACGGCATTGCAGGCCCAGATGAACCCTCATTTTATCTTCAATTGCCTCAATTCCATTCAGCAATACATCTTCGATCACGATACCCTTGTCGCCAACAAATACCTCACCGGATTTTCGAGGCTGATCCGGGCGACCCTGCACAACTCTTCGAGGAATTTCATATCCCTGGCGGACGAGATCGATTATCTGTCCACCTATCTTTCGCTGGAAAAATTGCGGTTCAAGGAAAAAATGGATTATACTATCGAGGTCGATCCCTCCATCGATAAAGATCTCTTTATCATTCCGCCGATGCTGATCCAGCCCTTCGCGGAAAACAGCATGCGGCACGGCCTGCGTCATAAGATCGAAGGCAGGGGAACTATTCATATCCGTATGAAGACATCGGACGAAAAGCTACTGGTCACCGTCGAAGACAATGGTATCGGAAGAAAGAAAGCCGCTTCGTACAAGACACACGAACATATCGAGTATCAATCGAAGGGAATGTCGCTGACGGCCGACCGTATCAGGATGATGAATGTAAAATATGGGGACAGCATCCATATCGAAGTGACGGACCTGGAGGACGCCGATGGCCGGGTCGCGGGTACGCGAGTGTCGCTGGAATTCCCGATCTTTCACCTGGCTACCCAAAATGTAATCATATGATCAGAACAGTCCTAATCGATGACGAACCCGATAGCATAAGGATCCTCCAGCGTCTCCTCGAGACCTATTGTCCCGAGGTGAGCGTGATCGGAAAGGCCGAAGGGGTAGAGTCCGGTGAGCAGACCATCCGTACCTTGGTTCCCGACCTGGTATTCCTGGATATCGAAATGATCCAGGGGAATGCGTTCGATCTGCTCAACCGGTTGCAGCCGCAGACCTTCCAGGTCATCTTCGTGACTGCCTTCGATAACTATGCAATTCGGGCATTCAAATACAGCGCAGTGGACTACCTGCTGAAGCCGGTGGATGTCGAAGATCTGCGCAGCGCCGTGGGCAAAGTGGCAGGCCGCAGCAAGGACAAGATCGACATGCTCCAGATCAAGACCCTGCTGGAGAATGTCGGGAACCTCCACATCTGGCAGCAGAAGATGGCAGTTCCGACAATGACCGGTCTGAACTTCATTACCATCAGCGAGATCATCCGGTTTGAAGCCCGTGGAAATTACACGGGCATCCATCTCGACAACGGGGAATGCGTTCTTGCGACCAAGAACATCCAGGATTACGACGCGCTGTTACCGGATACGCTATTCTACCGGATACATCATTCGCATATCATCAATCTGCAGAAGATACACAAATACCAGAAAGGCAGGGGAGGGTATATCATCATGGAGGACGGAACCTCTATCGAAGTGGCCAGCCGTCGCAGAGAGGATTTTCTCCGTCGGCTGATCAAGTAAGGATCAAGCCGGGGTCAGGCAGCGATCGAGTGGGCAAAAAGCCTATTTTTGCGCGGAAAAGCTTGTCATGGATCAGCAAAACAGTTTCCATTTCGGATCGGACAGACTCGACATCGGCAGGACGATCAGGCTCGGGGAAGGTAAGGTACAGGGGAGTTTGTCGCCCGAGGTCGTCGAAAAGATAAACGCCAGCCAGCGGCATGTTACCGACATCGTTAGCCGCCAGTCCACTGTATACGGGGTCAATACCGGGTTCGGCATCCTGGCCAATACCCGGATATCCGAGGAGGACACGCAGATCCTGCAGCATAAGATCCTTCAAAGTCATAGTGTAGGGGTAGGTGAACCCGTTCCAACAGACATCGCCCGGCTGATGCTGATCACCAAGGTCCAGGCCCTGGCGCAGGGATATTCTGGGGTGCCCCGCACGACGCTGGAGCGGATACTCTGGCATATCCGCGAAGACATCATTCCTGTCGTCCCTGAAAAGGGTTCGGTGGGCGCCTCGGGCGATCTGGCGCCGCTGTCGCATCTTTTCCTTCCACTTATCGGACTTGGGGAGGTGTTTTACAACGGAAAGCGGGTCCCTTCCAAGGAAGTACTGGACCGGTACGGACTATCCCCGCTGCGTCTTGGGCCCAAAGAGGGGTTGGCGTTGATCAATGGTACTCAATTCATCCTTGCCTATGCCGTGAAAGGAGTTCAGCGGCTGCATTATTGTCTCGAGGCAGCTGACATTATAGGCGCCATGAGCCTGGAGGCGCTTACGGGAACCAAGGCCCCTTTCGACGAGCGGCTACACCGGCTGCGACCCTTTGCCGGCAACCGGCTGGTGGCTCAACGGCTGCGTTTGTTGCTGCACGATAGTGAGATCATGAAAAGCCATGTGGATTGCGGGCGGGTACAGGACCCTTATTCACTCCGTTGTATGCCGCAGGTGCATGGCGCCTCGCGGAATGCCTGGTTGCATCTCCGGCAACTGACCGAGACGGAATTGAACGCAGTCACCGATAATCCCATCATATTGGGCGAGGGAGATACGATCAGCGGCGGCAATTTCCATGGCCAACCCCTGGCTCTTCCGCTGGACTATGCCTGTTTGGCGGCCGCCGAGATCGGGAATATCTCCGACCGGCGTTGTTATCTTTTGTTGGAAGGGAAATGGGGCCTGCCATTGCTGCTGATGCGCAACGTGGGTCTGAACAGCGGGTTCATGATACCACAGTATACCACCGCCGCGCTGGTCACGGAAAATAAAACGCTTTGTTTTCCCGCAAGCGCAGACAGCATACCGACCTCGCTGGGCCAGGAAGATCATGTCAGCATGGGCAGCATCAGCGGAAGAAAATTATGGCAGGTGCTGGACAATCTCGAATACATACTGGCCATCGAACTGATGAGCGCCTGCCAGGCGATCGAATTCCGGCGACCCCTGAAAAGCAGCGGCATCCTGGAGGCGGCGCATGAATATGTAAGAAATTTCGTCGGATTTGCGAGTGAAGACCGCATCTTTGCAGAAGATATCCGGCAGTTGCACCGTATCATCCACGATTTCTCCTTCGTTGGTCACTGCAATGAATTTGCATTGCGCAAGGGGATCGATTGGAATGCCGGTTTCGAAGCAGAATTCAGCATTTAACCTTTCAAATCGGATCTTATGAGTACGGTTTCCTATCAACGTTATGACCCCGTGAAGTATAAAACTCCTACAGGAACGAAACTGACCTGTAAAGGCTGGGTGCAGGAGGCGGCATTGAGGATGTTGCTGAACAACCTGAACCCCGAAGTTGCCGAGCGTCCCGATGAGCTGATCGTGTATGGCGGACGCGGCAAGGCCGCACGCAACTTCGAGAGCTTGGATCTCATCATTCGCGCGCTGAAAGACTTAGGGGAAGACGAGACCTTATTGATCCAGAGCGGAAAACCGGTGGGCATCCTGCGTACGCATCGCGACGCCCCTCGTGTATTACTCTCCAATTCTCAGCTGGTGCCCAAATGGGCCGACTGGGAGCATTTCGACGAGCTGGAAAAAAAGGGGCTCATGATGTACGGCCAGATGACGGCGGGGTCCTGGATCTATATCGGCTCGCAAGGCATCGTGCAGGGTACCTATGAAACCTATGCCGCCGCCGCTGCGAAACATTTTTCATCCACGCTGCGCGGCACGCTCAACGTTACGGCTGGGCTCGGGGGAATGGGAGGCGCTCAGCCCCTGGCCATTACGATGAACGGTGGCGTTGCGCTGATCGCGGAGGTCGAAGAATGGCGTATCGACAAACGGATAGAGACAAGGTACCTGGACCGGAAGACGGAGGATATCGATGCCGCGATCGATCTGGCATTGGCTGCGCGCGAAAGAGGTGAGGCCGTGTCTATCGGTGTCCACTGCAATGCGGTGCATCTGCTGGAGCGACTGCTGGAGCGGAACATTGTCCCCGATACATTGACAGACCAGACCTCGGCACACG
>DASYSV010000074.1:0-1698 GCA_036010185.1 Puia sp. | reverse complement strand
CAGAAGCCGACTGTTAGTTCTTTTGACGGCAAGGGCAGCGGTATGTCGCTCCGCTAATTTTTTTTGCTGCGTGGTACAGTCATAAAAGGTCATCAAAACTTTGTCAAGCAATCCTGCGCGGGTAAGCGAAAGCACCAGCAGCTGCTGGGTCACCCATCTCCATCCTCCATCGGCGTGTTTCAACCGGTAAATACACTGAAATGTGCCGGCCTCGGGATCCTCGAACCAGGTGGCTTCGGGTCGGTGAGATGCTTCCATAAAGCGAAGGACTGACGGCAGATCGCCCGGATGGGCCCGCGAGATGACAAATTGCACGCCCTCCTCGACAAACGTCCCGGATGGGTGTCCGAGGACGGAGGGAAAGTTCCGGCTGGTAAACCATGTACACACCGTCTCCCCGCAGGAAGAAAAGATGACTACCGTATTTCGATCGGTGGGTATGATGCGGCTGAGTGTATCTCGCTGCTCGTCCGTCAGTTGGGGCCACGATCGAAGGAACTTTTGTACCTCGCCTTGAACCATGTGGTAAATTTACGTTTTTTTTGCTTTGACGGGGGGAGCGGAAGGGATCCGGACGACCTAAAAATCACTATTTTCAGGGATGGCATTCGCAGGTGCAGCGGGATAATTTGCATCATTCATTACTTTAAAACTTTTATAACGATGCAAACAGAATCTGTAAAGACGCCAGCCGGGCAACGGGAGGAAACACTTTCCGTGATAGGTCACGAGATTACGGTTAAACTCAGTGCGGATCAGACGGACGGCACGTATAGTGTATTTGAGCTCATCGTCCCGCCCGAAGTAGGAACGGGTCTGCATATTGACCAGGATTGGGACGAATATTGGCATGTGATGGAAGGAACATTCGCCTTTATGCTGAACGGAGAGCGAAAGGAGCTCCCGGCCGGGGGTTTTGCATTCGGACCCAAAGGCATATCTCACAGCTTTCGAAACGTGGGTGATACGGTGGGCAAATTGGTCATGGTGACCGTGCCCTCAGGGCTGGAAGATTTTTTCAGGCATGTTCACCAGGCTTCGCTTAAGGGACGGCCGGATAAAGAAGAGTTTGTCGGCATCATGAGGGCGCACCATATCGAGCCGGCATAGGAACCAGTTGGCCGTCGTTGATATTGAACCTGCCGGCTATCGTTTCGATATCCGGTAGATATCCCCGTCGTCGGTGATCGCGTAGAGTGCGCCGTCCAGATAGGCGAGGTCGCGGAACCGCTGGTTTTTGTCGGTGAGCAGGCGCTCCTCTCCTACCACCCTGTTATTATGGATGATCAATCGGTCCACGTGTTCTCCGCTGAGACAGGCAACGAATAGATTGTCCTTCCATTCGGGGATCCCGGAGCCTTTGTAAAAACAGATGCCGCTTGGCGAGACGACGGGGTCCCAGAAATAGACCGGTTGTTCCATTCCGGCCTTTTGCTGAATGCCTTCGCCGACCTTATCGCCGGAGTACTCGAGACCATAGGTGATCACCGGCCAGCCATAGTCCTTGCCGGGACGGATCAGATTGATCTCGTCACCGCCGTGTGGTCCGAATTCGGATTCCCATAGTTCGCCGTTCTCCGGGTCGATATCGAGGCCCTCGGGGTTGCGATGGCCATAGGAATATATTTCGGGTTTTGCGTTGGATCGGCCGGCAAATGGATTACCGGCGGCGGGTTTGCCGTCCGTCGTTATCCTTAT
>DASYSV010000035.1:0-3738 GCA_036010185.1 Puia sp. | reverse complement strand
GTCAACCAGCATCTTACCGGTAATGATTACGAATACCCCAAAAAATATGGCGTCATCCATCATCTCAGCTTCAACGCGACACCCTGGTTGAGACTGGGCGTATTCGGGAACGTGATGTTCAGCCGTGCCGACCATTACGAGTTCTCCTATCTCAACCCCGTCATTTTTCTCGTCTCGGCGCAACAACAGAATGGCAGCCCCGATAAGACCACCGCCGGTCTGGACTGGACCGTCAATATCGGCCATGCGACACAGTTCTATGGCCAGCTGCTGATCGACGAGTTCATCGCCCACCAGATAGCCCATTATTCCAATGGCTACTGGGCCAACAAACAGGGACTTCAACTGGGGATCAAATACATCGACGCCTTCGCGGTCAGGAATCTCGACCTTCAGCTCGAGACCAATGTCGTAAGACCCTACACCTACCAGCACGACGATACCGTCGCCAACTATACCCATTACAACCAACCCATGGCACATCCGTTGGGCGCCAATTTCTTCGAGTTCATCGGCATCGTACGTTACCAGCCAAAATACAGGTGGAATGTGGAAGCGAAAGCCATCTATTACAAACAGGGTCTGGACTCTGCCGGCGTCAATTTCGGAGGAGATATCTTCGAGAACTATCTTACGCGTCCGCGCGATTATGGATTCAAGATCGGCAGCGGCGTACCCGCCAACTGTATCAACCTCTCGGGTCTGGTATCCTGGCAATGCAGGGAGAACCTCTTTCTCGACCTGTCGGTCCAGTACCGCAACTATTCGGTTACGGACCCGGGCAATGTATTCCATAGCTCCAGCTCCACGCTGCTCACAGGCGGCATCCGGATCAATATGTTCAGGAGACAATACGATTATTAGGAACTGCGCGGTGCCACCGCGCCGTGAGCCGCGGATCGTGGCTTACATCGCCATCAGCACTGCCACATAATGACACAATGCAGCCGTGAGGACGAAAACATGCCACACCGCATGGGTATACTTGTATTTATCCCAGAGATAAAAGAAAACGCCTATGGAGTACAGCGCCGCCCCGATAAAGAGAAAGACGAGTACATTGTGGGGCAATACATCGAAAAATTGCCGCCCTCCGGCGAGCATGATCCAGCCCATCGCCAGGTAGATGAGGGTAGAAAGGATCTCGAACTTTCCCGTGTACCAGACTTTAAATACGGTACCCAGCGCCGTCAGCCCCCATAAAACGGCCAGCAGCGTCATGCCGAAGGAATTGTTCATGTAGACGAGCAGGAACGGTGTATACGTGCCCGATATGAAGTAATAGATCCCGATATGATCGAATATCTTGAAGATCCGTTTGACCTTCGGCTCGGAAGCGAAATGGTAAATGGTACTGACGGTAAACGCCAGCAGAAAACAAAAACCATAGATACCCCCGCCGATGATCGCATGCGTATTGTGGTGAACGTTCGCGAGGCTCGTCAGCACCGGCAGACCCGCCAGACCGAAGAGGATGCCTCCGCCGTGGATAAGACCATTGACGACTTCCTGGGCACGGCCATAACTATCATTACGGTTATAGGTACCATTGGCTTTCGGCTTCGGGGCAAGTATTTCCACAACCTCCTCTTTTGCCGCATAGTCTTCCACCATTTCCTGTGTACGGATAAAACTGGCCTTCGGCTTCAGGCTGTCGCCCAACTCTTCTGTCCTTGTAAAGGTTTCCATACTCACTGTTTAGAAAAAATAATGCCACAGCCCTCACTAGGAAAACATCATACACTGTCCTGCGGT
This sequence comes from Puia sp., assembly GCA_036010185.1. Taxonomy (GTDB): domain Bacteria; phylum Bacteroidota; class Bacteroidia; order Chitinophagales; family Chitinophagaceae; genus Puia. The sequence continues at coordinate 1,983 of DASYSV010000035.1, read as the reverse complement.
TCGCTAACCTTCAAAAATTAAGGAAAAGACGATCATCCGCGACTTCAGCTTATCGATCACATTTGAATACTGCAGATTGGGATCACGCGAATGAACATTTTTGATCCCCTCACTGATCTTGAGCTCGGGGGAAAGGATGAAGACCGGGAAATAGAACTGGAAGCCGATCCCCGCTTCGACGCTCAGATCGGCCGGCGACAGCTTCACCAGGTTTTGCGCCTTTCGGGCGGACGAATTCGAAGCCAGATCGTACTGGTAATTGAACCCACCCAGCATATAAACGCGGAAATTATCGATTCGATCGGAAAGGAATTTCACATGCATCGGGAATCCCAGCAGCAATGACTGGATCTGTTTGGTCGCTACCGAACTCTCGCCCGACGGCGGATAGGTTACATGATAGGCGAGCGTATTGTTTGCGAAAATAAATTCCGGGAAGGCCAGGCGCAGCTCCCAGTGCTCGGCAAGCCGCAAGGTGAACATGCCTGATACGCCGAACCCTCCGGAGTTGCCGGGGGTCACCGACAGAACACTGTCGCTTTGCAGGAATTTGGGATGCGGAGTCACCTGGAAATGCGAATTGGTATACATGAAACCGATGCCCAGGTAATATCGTTTGCTGTCGTGATCGGGCAGATTGAGGTAATCCCTCAGCTGGGCGGAAGCGGACAAATTTGCCAGCAACCCCGCGGACATTATTAAGAGTACGGCCAAAAAGGACCTGATTCGCTTTTGTAACCCCAGTAAATGCATAAATAATTTAAAATCAATAATTTACACTCCGGCTTTGTCCGGATGCTTCTGCCATGCGATAGAAGAGTAGAAAATATCTATAGGCTTGCCTTTGGGGTGATTAGAAATAACGGAGAATCCGGCCAATAATTGTGCCAGTGGCGAGGTCAGGAGCCTGTCTTCCTCCCAAGATATAAAGTGGAAACTCCCAGGCTCAGCCGGCGCAACCGGGTATCCGTATACCCGCAGGAGTCCAGGATTTGGAGAAAAGCTGCCCCTTCCGGGAAGGCTTTTACCGAATCGTTCAGGTATTGATAGGCCTCCCGGCTGCTGGATACCATTTTACCGATGCGCGGAGCGATCAGGCACATATACCATCGATAGAATTGCCGGACCCCCGGGGTTTTCGGCTGAGTACACTCCAATACGACCAGTTGACCGCCCGGTTTCAAAACTCTTAACATCTCGCTCAATCCCTTTTCGAGGTGTTCAAAATTACGAACCCCGAAGGCGACCGTAATGGCGTCGAAATGTTCGTCGGGGAATTCAAGCGCCTCACTGTCACCCATTTGAAGGGTTATCTTTTGTCCCAGCCGCAGCCGGTTCACCTTTTCACGCCCGATGTCCAGCATGCCCGCGGAGATATCGATACCCGTCACCTGCACTCCCGGCAACAGACGCGTCATCAGGATGGCCATATCCCCCGTCCCGGTAGCGACATCGAGCACCGACGCCCCTGCAGCCCGAAGGCCCGCTACCCCTGCATCATGCGCCCCGTCGCCAGCCCTCACTGGTCTCTGCTTCCCACCCCCTGACATCAGCTCCCTGATCGCCCTCCGCCGCCAGTACAGATCGGTACCCCCCGAGAGAAAACGGTTCAGGAAATCATATCGGAAAGCGATGCGATCGAACATCTCCGCGATCTGTTGCTTCTTACCGAGCCCGGAATCCTTGAAGGGGACAACCTTGTCATGTGAAAAATCGGTCATAGGATCGCAAAGGTAATCATTTCCTCCGCCGAGGATGTATCTTGCAGGCATGGACATCCACTCGGCGACCTATGTGATCAGCAGCCCCGACTATACGAAAGGCCCCGCGCCCGACCGCCCGGAATACGCCTTCATCGGTCGCAGCAACGTCGGCAAATCCTCGCTGATCAATATGCTCAGCCATAACGATCGGCTGGCCAAGACTTCAGGCACGCCCGGTAAGACGCAGCTCATCAATCATTTCAATATCGACAACGCATGG
>DASYSV010000023.1:0-5414 GCA_036010185.1 Puia sp. | reverse complement strand
TAAAGCTGTCGAGCTCGGCGCGGATGGCCGGGGCGGGGAGCGATCTCGAGGAAGCCGGGGCTGCCATGAATAAGAACCCGTTGTCGGTGCCGCTGGTGGAGAACATCTTCGCGCGTCCCAGTAAACCCAGCAATTCGTCCGGCCGCGAATAGTCGTTGCTCTTTTCAAGGGGCACCGCCCTTTCCAGCAGTTTGGCTTTTTCCAGCTGCGTGACGAGGTGCATATTTTCCAGGCTGTCCAGTGCGGCATCGAGGTATACCTGCGCGGGTGCGTTGGCGGCGGCAAGCAGCAGGACGAGGATCAGAAGGATTTGTTTGGGCATAGGCGTTTAGGTTGCTCTCAGAAATCATCGCGGTAATCGACCTTGCCGTTGGTTAGCGAAACATAATCGACGGAGCCCGTACCCTGGAAATTGAAGTCGATGCCGATGATCTTCGAATGCAGGATATGTCTCGGTACCGTATAAGCGAGATGGTCGTTTACGAAGATGTGGGCCCGGCCGCTGTCCGATTCGATGCGTAGCTTGACGTATTTGGAAAAATCGACGCCCAGGGCCGAGAGATCGTCGCGTTTCCCGCTGGTATAGAAATAGGTGAAATACAGATCCAGATCGCTGATACAACCTTTAGCGCACAGCGGCACCCAGATGGCCGTCCCCTGGCACAGGATGTATATTTTCGTCACCTGGCAGATGGCCGATCCTTCCGAATAGTCGTTTTTCAGGGCCGTCTCGAAAACGAAATGATCGGAATATATCTCCCCGAAATCGTGGACATTGCAGAACCATACCGAAGGCGGCGTAGGTTGCATCGGGATGTTCTTTTCTTTGATCTTGTCGGCGGACAGACTCATCTTACCGTCCCTGATGACATCCTGCGGCGTAAAATACACCGGCACCGGCTCATGGTGTACGATGGGCACCCAGCCGTTGGTTTCGATCAGCAGGTTGTGCGTTTTCACCACCTTTCCCTGCACCTGCAGAGTGGCATGGAAAAAATCCGGGTAATAATAGACGGAGGTATACCGATGACCATTCTTCGACACCTTTACCCGCCGGGTCGTGTCCCAGGACTGCTGTATGACGACCGAATCGGTGGGCGAGCGGCTGGCGTCATAATCGAACACCACCGAATTGGGAACACCCGAGGTCACCACCTTTTTGCTGCTGAACGCATAATCCTGCGACAGTGGCGAGGGCTGCTGGCCATGCAGGTATAGCAGCACTCCCATGATCACGACCAGTGGGATGAGGATCCAGCCGATCTTTCTCAGCCGGCGGACGTGCATTCTCATAGGCCGGGTGGCAGCGCCCGCACTCCCGGTTGCCGCAGCGTGCCCATTGGTGGTCGCGGCGGAAGGACGGCTGTCGGCGCCCGGGACGGAAGGACGACTGTCGGTGCCCGGGACGGAAGGACGACCGTTGGAGGATAACGCGGTTGAGCCGGTCTTGTGGCCGTTGGCGGATGAGGTGGTTGAGCCGGCTGTGTGGCCATGGGATGTGGGGGCCGAAGGATCCCTGTTATCAGATGGGGACGGATGGTCTCCGTTTGCGGAAGGGGTCGGGGAGAGCAGCCCCGCATTCCGGACGCTGAAATCCCGCCAGCTGTCATATCCCACGAATTGTACCAGCGTATTCAGGGTATGGGTGTTCGGGAGACTTTCATACCGAACCTTTCCCCAGATGCGTTTGAGGGTGACATGGCTGATGGTGACCCCGGTTTGTTCCCGGATCATCTCGCTCAACTGCAAAAAATCCTGGTTGCTCCATTGTCCGCTGTCGCCCCAGCCGGTTTTTTCCTCGTACAGTCGCTTGATTTGTCGGATCAGGATCTCATCCGTAGGCATAACTAAATGAATAAGAATGTGGATGGCATAAAATTAGGAGAGTTCGTCCTCCGCCCCTGATTTGTACCAACTTGTACCAACATGTATCGGAAATGATTCGCTTTTTCCAGGGGTATCTCCCAATTTTAGACAAGGTAACAATAATACGATGAATACGCTAACCAAAATGGCGGGTCGCCTGTTTGTATTCGTCCTTCTGTCAGGGATCATCCGACCCGCCCGCGCCCAACGAAAAGAAGTTCTTCCAGCCGATCGCTTTCTGACTGCTGTCCCCTTTATGGTGCTCAATGGCGGTATCGTGGTAGGAAAAGTACGACTCGACAGCTTTCCGGATTCACTGAATTTTATTTTCGACACCGGCTGTGGCGGCGTTTCGCTCGATTCGACGACGGCGGTCCGTTATCACCTGAAACCGAGGGCCAGTTCACTGTTCATCCGGGGCATCGGCGGAGAATTGCCTCAACGGTTGCTGGAAGGGAGAAGTCTCTCCGTCGGAGGGATCACGCTGGACAGTCTGACCATGCAGGTAAATGACTACGATCTGCTGAGCAGCGTCTATGGCATCAAGGTCGACGGGATCGCCGGGTATAGTTTTTATTCGCGTTACGTGGTGAGGATCGACTATGACAGCTCGATGATGTACATCTATACGAAGGGACCCGTCAAATATCCCAAGGGTGGTTATCTGCTGCATCCCCGGCTTTTCGGATTACCCATGCTCGAAGGCCGGCTGGCCGATGCCCGCGATATCAGCGACCGGTTCTATTTCGATACCGGTGCGGGGCTCTGTTTATTGTTCTCTTCCAGCTTCACATCCGACAGCGCGGTCTTCGCTCCGCGACGGAAAAAGCCCTTACCCTCGCAGGGAGCAGGTCTTGGGGGGAAGGCCGAAATGCAGCTGACCACTCTGAGGAATTTTTCGCTGGGGCCTTTCCATTTCCGGAAGATACCGACGTATATCTTCAACGACGATTACGATGTAACCAGCTATCCGCAGCTTGGAGGGCTGATCGGGAACGATCTGTTGCGTCGGTTCAATCTGATCGTCAATTATGCGCATTCGGAAATTTATATTCTGCCGAACTCCAGCTATAATCAGCCGTTTGATTACAGCTACACGGGGGTGTATATCGGGTTATTCGATGGAAAGATCGAAGTCACGGACGTCATGACGGGTTCGCCGGCGGAGAAGGCGGGGTTGAAGGAGGGGGACATCATTCTGATGATAAATGGCGACGCCAAACAGGACGTACAGGTATATCAAAACCTCTTGAGGACTTTCGGGCCCAAGGTAAAAGTGCTGGTGCGGCATCCGAACGGCGAGTTGGCGCTGTTGGAGATGAAGGTCAGCAGTATATTATAGATTCATCTCATATTTTCTTTCGGTCAGAGGTTTCCCGAATGCCTCCGATCTCTTTTCCTCCGTCAGCCGGAACCCATACCGGGTATATAATGCGATAGCTGCATGTTGTTCGTCGGTGGTCCATAGGAAGGCATGGCGGTACCCGCGATCACGCAGAAATTCCATGAATTGATCCATCAGCTGTCTGCCCAACCCTTTCCCGCGATATTCCGGCAGCAATATAAAATATCGAAGCTGGAGACTCGCGCCGCGGCTGACGCCCGCGAGAAAGCCCACGATCCGCCCACTGTTCTCGCATATCCACACGCCGTCTTTTTGAGGGTCATACTGGTGACCCAATTCGCCGAGACCTTTTAGCACATAGCTTTCGAAGCCGATGCCATAGGCTGATTCCTGGTCGTAGATGCGGCCGTGGAGATAGGCGATATAGCCGAGATCGCCGGGTTGCAGCATGGTGCGGATAGTGACTTCAGCGGGAGCGTCGGGCTCTATCAGCTGCCGGACGCCATACATATGTCCTACCAGGCGAAGACGTTGCTCACGGTTGAGCGGCTGCAGCAGCCGCCTGACCTGCTGGTCGCTGGCGCCATTCAGTACCGCGAATACCCGGCGGCCTTTTTCAGAAAGTGACAACAATACGGCTCTCGCGTCTTCGGACGACCGTTTGCACGTAATGAGCTTTGCCGTTTCCAGTCCCCGCAACAGGCGGCTCAGGTAGCTTTTGTCGATGTGGAGGATGGTCATCAACTGCGATGCGCGGACAGTGCCTGTAGCATTGATCTCGAAAAGAAGACGGGCTTCGGTAAGCGAATACTCGCTGTCGAGGAGGTTCTTGTTCAGCAGCCCGATGAGATCTGTATACCAGCGATTGAAGGCGCGAATTTCCCGGATGGGGGTGGTGGGCATGATTGGTGGACTTTGTCCACTAAATTAAAACTAAACGATCAAGCCTAAAAATCTTTCCCCGATGCCTAAGTTTTTTAGTTTTTAGTTAATTTATTTAGTAATTTATTAGAACTAACTGTGAGTCTATGAAACCCTTATCTCATTTTTACGACGATGTTTCTAAGATCCTTCGGGCAATTCTATTTGGTATTTCCGGAAAACGAAATAGGCTACGAGGAAAAGCAAAGAAAGTGCAACGCAGAAAGAACAGCTGGAAAAAATTGCTCCACATGAAATGATCAAGGATCCCTATGTTCTTGAATTCCTGAAACATCCCTCGCCCAAATGAATATTCCGAGAACCAGCTTGAAACCGCCATTATTTCCAATCTGCAGGAATTCCTTCTGGAGCTAGGCAAAGGGCTTGCTTTTGTAGGGCGTCAATACCACATGAAGACCGATACTAAAAGTTATTTTATCGACCTTGTTTTTTGCAACTTCATCCTAAAGTGTTTCGTATGCGTTCGGATCACCCGCAACAATGCGGCCTGATCATCTCAAAGATTCCCTTTTTTCATCTCGCTGACGGCATAATTAGCCGCCCGCGCGGTAAACGCCATATATAATATCGATGGACTCTGGTTGCCGGTACTGGTCATACAGGCGCCATCGGTGACGAAAACATTCTTGCAGCCGTGTAATTGGTTATGGCCATTTAGCAGCGAGGTCTTAGGGTCCTTACCCATCCGGCATCCCCCCATCTCATGGATATCCCGGCCGGGCGCCCAATGATTGTCGTGCTGGGTGATATTTTTTACGCCGATGGTGTCGAGCATTTCGGCGCTTTGGGTCATAAAGTCCTTCAAAAGCCGCTCATCGTTGTCGTCGTAGTCCACTTTCGTCGTCAGCAGCGGGATGCCCCATTGATCCTTTTCGGTGGGATGAAGGCTTACTGTATTCGTTTCCTTCGGAACCGTCTCACCCTGCATGTAGATGTACATCCACCAGGCGCCGGGTTCACAAATGGCCTTTTTGTAGTCCGCGCCGATCTGCTGTGGCAACGCACCTCCTTCGGCCTGGCCGCGCCCTGCGCCCATAAAGGCCATATAGCCGCCCACAAAATCGGTATCCTGTTTTTTCAGATTGCGGAAATTGGCCATCATACATTCGGAAGGCCGGCGGCCATAATAATATTTGTCTTCGAACCCATCGACGGTGCCGCCGAGCGAACCGCGATAGTTTTGAAAGGCTACATATTTCCCCAGCAGACCATTGTCATTGCCGAGACCATTGGGCCAGCGGCGGCTGGTGGAATGAAGCAA
>DASYSV010000013.1:0-6859 GCA_036010185.1 Puia sp. | reverse complement strand
CCTGTCGTACACGATCACCTTGGATACACAATGAACGGGGAAATGCAGTTTGGTTATCCAGGGCGTTCCACCGAGCTTGTCTTCCAGGTAAAACTTCGTGGAGGGCGTATACCCGAGCTGCACTTCCTTGCCGAGGTTGTTCTTATAACCCGTGAGGATATGCGGTTTTGTGCTATCCATGAGATCGATGTAACGCAGGGGCGAGGTCTGATCTTCCGGAAGGGGGCTGCTCCAGACGATGCAGCTCAGGCCGGTGCCCAACAGGTCGACAATGTCTATTTTCGTAACGTTTCCGGTCTCGGGGAAAAAAGGGATGGTTCTGGGCTCGGGTAAAAAAGTATTTCCCTGTTGATTGAGCCATATGCGTACCTGGTTCTGACCCAGGTAAACGAGATCCGCTGTTCCCGAGCCGTCTATATCGGCCAGTTTCAGCAGTAAAGGGGTGAAGAGTTCATCGTGGTCAAAAACAGGGGCATTGTCCATGCTTACCCTGGCGCCGAATCTTCCATAGCCGAGATTAGGCCAGTAGCAGACTTCGCCATTGCGGATACGCACAATATCGGTGAGACCGTCTCCGGTCATATCCGCCAGGAAGATGCTTTGGATCTCGTCCGCGAAGACAATAGCGGGATTCAGCTCTTCGTCCGGGGTATTTGGCACACGGTACCTGTCGCCAAAGCCTTTTTTCCCTTTGGAAGGATACCAGGTGAATACATCCTGATCGGTGATCAGGACGTCGGCCATTCCGTCGCCGTCGAGATCGAGCAGGCGGGTATAGGGATCGGTAAAATCGATATTGGGCAGGGATTCGAAAGATTGGAAGGGCTGCCACTGTTCGCCGTCGCTTATTTCGAAAAATCCTTTGGGCGCCAGATGTCGGTTGACCATCTGTTTTATACCGTCGGCCTCCAATTCGATCAGCTGCCAATTCTGTCTTAGACCCGTGAAGGACGGTTTCGTCATGACCAGCGTTGCGGGAGTGAAGTGGCCTTCCCGGAGATTGCCTTTATAATACCAGCCGCCCGTCTCTTCGGTGAGGATACCGGAAAGCCCTTCACTATACAGATCGACAAACTGGTAATTGACATTGTCGATGCCGGCAGGGGCATTGGCCAGATCTTCCGGCGTAAGGTTTTTTACCGTGGTGTCCCAGGCAAGCGCACTGTAGCTATAGGAAAGTGGCGGAAAAGATTTTTGGCTATAGCTACCATCGTCATGTTTGGTATAGCCGGTAAAGGTAACTTCTTTCAAAAAAGTAAAACCGTCTTCCCCATTGTCGTCGTAAGCGAACTGCAATGATTTGATCAGGGCCGAACCGCCCGGTAATTCATCGAAATGATGATAAAGGAGAACGCGGTGGCAAAGACGGCAGGTTCGGATCTCGAATCCTGCCTTATAGGAAGAAAAGGCATCGGGCCGGAAAGACCAGACGCCGGTCTCATTAAAAGGGAGGATGGTTGTATCGTGTTCTCCATAGTCGAACACATTTTCGAACATAAACCGGTCAGGAAAAGGGTCGCCTGGGTTTTTGTAAGGCAGGATATTACCATACCAGACCCTTTTAAGGTAGGTATTCATGAATGGCGCCTTGCCGTTCAACCGGTTCCTGTTGTGCAGGCAGGACTTGCCGATACCGGTTTGGTCTTCGTTCTTATATTCATATTTGGCACAATTCCCTTTATCATCGAATGTAAATTCTGGCAACCATTGAAAGATCTTCCTGTCATCCGCCGGATCAGAGATCCTTGTTGCAGCCGTGAGCCCATAAAGAGTGGTGCCATTATCTTTTGAAATGACGCGCCAATGGATGTGTCCGGTAGCTTTTTCGGTCCATCTTTCTATTCGGGAAAACGCCCCTTCCACACGGGGACGGTAGGGCCGGATCTGGAATAAAGTATCCGGCGACTCTCCATCATCGACGATATAATTCCCGTTCTTGTCTTGTATAAAAGCTCCGTTATTGTTTGTCTTAAATATGGGCACCAGGTCCTCCGCACCGGCGATAAGGTATGTGTCGGAATCTGTGGCATCGAAATAGCGGGGCAGTTCTTTTTCGGTCTTTCTTTTGATGGAAGGGAGGGTCAATGACCAGCCCATGCCGAAAATGTCGTTGCCGTTGCCTGAACTATAGGCTATGGAGAGCGACGGAGAAAATCCTCGTGCGGAAGAGAAAGGAAGGGGTATGCTGACGGAACCGGTGCCATTCACCGCGTTCACCGAAAATTTTTCGTCGATGCTTTTTATGGCGCCGCCGCCCTTGGGTAATTCGATCTGGGGTGTTTTCAAAAGCAAGGATTCCTCGGCAGGAGCGGTGTCTTTAGCAACGGGCTTGTTTTCCATATGTAAATAAATAGATCGCCAGCTAAGATATTAGTCCATTCGTCAGGGAGACGGCTACTGTTTCAGAAGCGTTACAGGCGGTGATCAGGATGGTGTGGTAGAGTAGCTAGAAATGTCGAGCGCGGGTACCGTATTTCTAAGGTAGGATTAACAATTTGGATTTCGACAAGTAGAAGTACGCAAATTGCCTGTCATTGGCTGGTTGGTGGCCGTATGGCATCGGGAAGTACTATTTAACATAATGTTAATTATAAGACAAAAAAGAAGGCCTGGAACAATGGCTTGTCCAAGCCTTATATTAGTGGAGATACGGTTATTGCTGTGGAGGATATTGCAGCTTTGGGAAGGATATTGATCGGGACGATCGAAAAAGCAGATAAAGGATTAATAACAACAGCGAGGGATATCGGCGGATTATTTGGACTTGATGTCCATATCGGAAAAATCGGGGCGATAAGCCGGGATCACGACCTTGTCTTTGGAAAATTCTTCGGAAGGCGTTAGTTGGACGCGGACCTTTTCACTTTTTTGGGATTTGATGGTAACGACTCTCTCGAGGCGGTCGTGGTGCAGACCCAGACACTGAATGGTGACGTAGTATTTGCCGGCGGGAACCTGCGAAATATCAATGCCATCGGTAGTATCGGCTGCAAACACCTGGTAAACGATGCCGGCACCCGTACGGTCAAAACGATCGAAAATGATCAGGACCGAATCCTTATGCTCAGCGGCAGCGGTGATATTTTTGAACTGGAAATGAACGGCTCCAGCATTGACCAGGGCTTTAGATTGGATATTGGCGCTTCCGGTAGCCGCGTGGGGCCCGGGGTTCGCCTGCACTGCAGCGCAGAAGAGCAGGCTAAAGGTGTAGGTGATGAATTGTTTCATAAAGGGTAACGATTATGATCTAATAAATCCAATCCCAGTGCCAAATCATACACTGCTTATAATGATAGACTTACGAAATTGCCATAAGTTTAATGTTTCCCCTGATGGGAATGGGTAGTCCCGAAAGCAGAAATGGTTGTCTATTGATTGACAACCATTGCGATACTGCGGATCTTCGGATTATTTATTTCAGGATATTTTCGATCTCCGCGAGCTCTTCGCCGGAGAACCAGGTATTTCGGAAACATTGTAATGAATCGGTCACCTGTTCGGGCTTGCTGACACCGATAAGCACGGAAGTTATCCGCTTGTCTCTCAATATCCAGGCAAGAGCCATCTGCGCCAGCGTCTGGTCCCTCTTGATGGCTAATTCATTGAGTCGTAATATTTTCTGCACTTTTTCCGGGGTAACCTCTTTTTCCTGCAAAAACCCCGTGGACTTATGCGCCCTCGAGTCCTCGGGGATGCCCTTCAGGTATTTGTTGGTCAGCAGCCCCTGCGCCAGCGGAGAAAAGGGTATACATCCCACCCCTTCCTTTTCGAGGAGATCGAGTAGTCCGCCTTCCACCCACCGTTCGAACATCGAATATTTGGGCTGATGGATCAAACAGGGGGTACCCAGCTGACGGAGGATCTGTATCGCCCGCGCTGCTTCGGGGGCCTGATAATTCGATATACCGACATACAACGCCTTTCCCTGGCGAACGATCAGGTCCAATGCCATCATGGTCTCCTCCAGCGGAGTATTGGGATCGGGACGGTGGTGGTAGAAAATATCGACATAGTCGAGTCCCATCCGCCCGAGGCTTTGATCGAGACTTGAAACGAGGTATTTTTTGGATCCCCATTCGCCATAGGGCCCGGGCCACATGTAGTAACCGGCCTTCGAGGAAATGATCAACTGGTCGCGATAGTGATGAAAATCGCGTTTCAGGATGCGGCCGAAATTCTCTTCCGCTGAGCCCGGCGGCGGTCCATAGTTGTTAGCGAGGTCGAAATGCGTTATGCCGGAATCAAAAGCCAGGTGAAGGATCTCCCGGCAGTTCTCGAGAGTATCCACATACCCGAAGTTATGCCAGAGTCCAAGCGACACCGCCGGAAGAAGCAGACCGCTGCGACCGCAACGGCGATATTCCATGGCATCGTAACGATTGTCGAGTGGTGTATAGCTCATATGGAAGAAAATTATGCGTTAAATTTAATCAACTTTACCACATGCCCATCGGTCTTGAGCAGTTGCTCCGACAGGAACACAGCAAAAAGCAAACCGACCGCATCGTCCGGTATATCGGTTGGGAACGCGCCACACCGGCGATCCGTAGCCGCGCGAAAAAGATCCGCCATTTTTATCGGCTTTTAGTACAACAATCTTGTCTTGATCGTAGCCCGCACGCTCTTGAGCAGTTGAAGAGCCTGATTGGACAACCGCTTGTCGATATCCAGCACGACATAGCCGATCTGGTCATTGGTCTTGAGGTATTGCCCCAGGATATTGATATTGTGTTTGGAAAGGGTACTATTGATCTCCGAAAGAACGCCCGGCACATTGTTATGGATATGCAGGATGCGGTGTGTGCCTTCCTGGTGTGTCAGGCTCAGAGGCGGCACGGTATGACTTCCGATGGTCATGCCTGTCTCCAGGTATTGGAATAATTTATTGCTGACGTCCTCGCCGATGTTTTCCTGGGCTTCTTCAGTGGACCCGCCTATGTGGGGGGTCAGGATGACATTGGAAAGGCCTTGTAGCGGAGTCGTGAACCGGTCGCCGTTCTTCTCCGGCTCCCAGGGGTACACGTCGATGGCGGCACCGGACAGCATCCCTTCCTGGAGACATTTGGCCAGCGTTTCGAGATCGACCACTTCACCACGTGCATAATTGAGCAAAATTGCTCCTTTTTTAAACTGTTTTAAGACCGTTTTATTGATCATCCCCTTTGTTTGGGGGGTATCGGGTACATGCAGGGTGACGATATCCGCCTGGCTTACTACGTCCCTGATCGTTTTTTTGGCCTCCGCGTTGCCCAGCGGCAGTTTTGTCACCGTGTCATAAAAGATGACTTTCATGCCCATGGATTCCGCCAGAATGCTCACCTGGGTGCCGATATTTCCATAACCTATGATTCCCAATGTTTTACCTCGAAGCTCGAAGCTGCCTTTGGCCTCCTTGGCCCAAATGCCGTCATGGGCGGCCCTGCTTTTGTCGGGAATACGCCGGATGAGCATGATGGATAAACCGATCACCAGTTCGGCCACGCTTCGGGTATTGGAATAAGGAGCGTTGAAGACCACCACTCCGGCATTGGTGGCGGCTTTCAGGTCTACCTGGTTGACGCCTATGCAAAAGCAGCCAATCGCCTGTAGCTTCTTAGCGGCATCCAGCACCTTCTGGGTTATTTGGGTCTTAGACCGGATCCCCAGCAGATGCACATCTTTAATCTCCTGGATGAGCTGGTCTTCCGAAAGAGCTCCGCCCAGCTTACGAACGGAGGCATATCCAGAGTCTTTGAAATGTTTGACGGCCGCATCGCTGATGTTTTCTAAGAAGAGAATGTTAATCTTTTCTTTGGGATAACTTGTAGTTTTTTTCTCCGCCATAATTTTGCCTCTCTTTTTGCGTTACTTTCCGAATTGGAAGTGCAAAGTAACACCGGATTCTTTTAATTTTGCCGTTTTCTAACCCAAAAAAGTTTCGCTGTCGTGAAAGGTATTGGCTATTTGGCTTTATCCGTAACCTTAGTGGTCGTGTCGTGTGGTCAGGCTCAGACTGCAAAACCTATTGTCAGGGCAGACACCATGGCGCCTGCTCCGCCTGCCGTTCCCCCTTTAACGAGTACGGAAATGGAACGCTATACGGCGATGACCGGGCATTTTTTCGATCCGATGCTGGCCGGTCGTTTCAACGGCAGTATCCTGGTGGCCAAAAATGGTGTAATACTTTTCGAAAAATACAAGGGCTTCCGCAATCCCCGGCGCAAACAGGATTCCATCACCGAGCACACCTCATTTCATTTGGCTTCCATCTCCAAGACGTTTACCGCCATGGGCACCCTCAAGCTTTGGCAGGAAGGCAAGCTGGATATTCATGACCCGGTGTCCAAATACCTCCCGGGGTTCCCCTACCCCCAGATCACGATCCAAACCCTTTTGAACCATCGCAGCGGTCTGCATAATTATGTCCATTTTATGGATAAACCGGGCGTAGACAAACGCCGGTTCCTGAATAATGGAGATGTCTTAAAATATATCATCGATCATCCGGGATCGCGCGAGATCTTCAGTGGCGTCGCCAACCGGCATTTCGAATACTCCAATACGAATTATGCGCTTTTGGCGCTGATCATCGAAAAGGTCTCCGGGCTTCCCTACCCCGAATTCCTCGCCAAGACCTTCTTCGAGCCGCTGGGGATGCGGGATACTTATGTCAATACGCTTGCCGATTCTGCGAAATCGATGGCCTCGTATTATCAGACCGGGCGGCCATTCCGGATGGAATTCCTCGACCTGGTATATGGTGATAAAAATGTATATAGCACAGTCAGGGATATGTACAAATGGGATCAGGCTTTGCGTTCTGGGCAGCTGTTTTCAAAGGGTGTGCTGGATAGCGCCTATTCCGGATACAGTTTTGAAA
>DASYSV010000624.1:0-5203 GCA_036010185.1 Puia sp. | reverse complement strand
TACAATGCTCCGACAAATATCGGCCATCTGCTCCAACCAGACTTCACTTCTTTCGTTTCAGCACGATAAGCGTTCCGGGTGAATCTTCATCGAACTTGTCCGGCCGATCCCCGCCGGGAAAGACCTGCCATTTGAGCGTATTGGCGTCAATCAGCTGTATCAGGCATTTGAGCGCCATCCCTTTTTTACTCGCGTCCCGGTAAAGATCCATGGCCGCGGGGTTCTTCGCGAAATCGATGCTATACATAAGACTCCTCGGAGCGGAGCCCATCATCGACATGGCCATACGGCTGCTGTCGAGGAACTCGAGCGCGCCGGTCTGACTCTTTTCGTCGGTGCCTTCCCATTTACCCAAAAGATCCTTATAGGAGAGGGTCTGTCCCGTGGTCAGCTGGGCCATCCCAAACAGCAGGGCTATAAAAACGACGGTCTTCTTCATAGCTAATTTTTGATAATAATAGACAATTTCCGGCAAAATACATAGCCTATGAAAACACAATTGCTTAACTATTCAATACAGGGGACTGGGCCAGATATTTCTTAGAAGGATAATAGATGAAGAAACAGCTGCCATTCTTGACCACCGGGATTATCTGGCTGGTCATTTCCGTGGGGATGGCGGGACATCCGAACGTGGTGCCCATCACACCGTACTTCTGCAGGATCCTCCGGCTGACATAACCTGCGCCGTGTATCACGATGGCGCGTTTGCGGGCATTGTCGTTGAAACCTTTATCCAGACCGTCGATGCGCAACGACAAGCCGTTGGCGCCATTATAGGTGGTAGAGGTGATATAAAAACCAATGCTGCTTTTGCAGGATTCCATGCGATTGGAAAAAGAGGAGGCGTACGCTGAGCCGGAATTGATCCCATGTGCGACATAGGTGCGATACAACAAACGGTGGTTGCGCGTATCGATCACATACAACCGCTGATTGCTCGAGGACTGGCTGAAATCACAGATGGAAAGGATGTGGGTATTGCGCAGCAGTCCTTTCTTCTTGAGTTTGTAATAACCGGTCCACGCGGATTCGAATGCTTTGCGGCTCAGACCGGAATCTTCAAGATCCATTTCATCATAGACCAGGGTGGCGGTCGCCAGGATCATCCGCATTTCGGCACGTCGGGCGGCGCGTCCGGCGGCGGCTTTGGAAGAGTTATGATAGATCGTTCCTGCACGCAGGGACGAGATACTGCAGATAATAAGGATAAGTGTTACAAAGGAAGTTTTGGTGGAGTGAAAGATTATTGCTTTCATGATAACGGATTTGAAGGAATACGTTCCAAGTACGTGCCAATACGTAATTGTTGTATAATCAAATATTTGCATCTGGGAATCTTTGGCGTTTTCTCCCATTCCGGGAAACCCGGCCGGATTTTGGAAGCTTTCCTCCTGTTTTTGACCAGAAACCCGTGGGTGCTGCCATAAGGGAGCATCGAACTTGTCTCCTGGGGAATTTCAACCCCAAGACACATCGAATCCTGGTGGCATTAGATTTTCCCCGAAAAGGTAATGAGGGTTTTCTTTTTACGCATCTATGATATAACTCAATTCATCGGTCGCTTCTTCAAGGAAGCCTTCGTTCCGCCCTATGAATATAAAGAGGTCCTCAACCAATTCTTCGAGATCGGCATCCGGTCGCTGTCCATTATCACACTCACTGGTTTTATCACGGGTGTGGTCTTTACCAAGCAATCCCGGTCATCGCTGGCGGGATTCGGAGCGACAGCATGGCTACCCTCGCTGATTGCGCTCGCCATCATACGTGCCCTCGCGCCATTGGTCACCGCGCTGATCGTCGCAGGTAAAGTGGGTTCCAACATCGGTGCGGAGCTGGGGTCGATGAAGGTCACCGAACAGATCGACGCCATGGAGGTCTCTTCCACCAATCCATTCAAATTCCTGGTGGTCAGCCGCATCCTCGCTACGACCTGTATCGTCCCGGTGCTGGCGATCTATATGGGTTTTATGGGTATGATGGGCGCCTTCCTGAATGTTTATCGCAATGAACAGACCGGTATCACGCTTTTTTTTCAGCAGGCCTTCTCACGGATCGATTTCCTTGACATTTATGTCCTGGTGCTCAAGTCCGCCGTCTATGGCTTTACCATCGGCGTCACGGGCTGCTTTTCAGGGTACCAGGCGGAACATGGCACCGTCGGGGTCGGAAAGGCTGCCAATACTTCCGTTGTGGTCAGCATGTTCCTGATCTTCGTCGAAGAGATGATCATCGTGTCTTTAGTCAATAATTATTTGAAATAAAAATGGAGCCCAGCAATGCCGTCATCTCTCTTCGCAATGTCCATAAGTCCTTTGGGAAACAGGACGTGCTGAAAGGCGTGGATCTCGATGTCCTCAAAGGCGAGAACGTGGTCGTGCTCGGACGCAGCGGCAGCGGGAAATCCGTTCTTATCAAGATCATCGCCGGCTTGTTGAAGCCGGATAAAGGAAGCGTCCATGTCCTGGGAGAAGAGATCGATAGTCTGAGAACCCGCGAGCTGCGGGCCTTGCGTTCGAAGCTCGGCTTTTCGTTCCAGAACAGCGCGCTCTATGACGGGATGAATGTCCGCGCCAATCTGGAATTCCCTCTCGTCCGCAACAGGAGAGACCTTACCCGCAAAGAGATCGATGAGGCCGTCACCAAGGTGCTCGACGATGTCGGTCTGTCGCAAACCGTCGACCAGATGCCTGCCCAGCTATCGGGCGGACAAAAAAAACGCATCGGCATCGCGCGTACCCTGATCCTGAAACCCGAGATCATGCTTTATGACGAACCGACCGCAGGACTCGATCCCGTGACCAGTGTGGACATCAACGACCTGATCAAGGAGGTACAACAGTTGTATAATACGAGCGCGGTCATCATCACGCATGATCTCACCTGTGCCAGGTTCACCGGTGACAGGGTGGTCATGTTGTCGGAAGGGAGGTTCCTGCGACAGGGCAGTTTCGGGGAAGTATTCAAAAGCGAGGACCCGAAGATCAGAAGTTTTTATAACTATAATTTTATCGAAAACACATGAACGAGGTCAAAACAGGCAAACGACTGGCTGTCGGCATTTTCATTTCGCTGGGACTGGCCATCTTACTGGTCACCATTTTTACCATCGGCAACCAGCGCAAGTCATTTATCCGAAGCATACGTCTCCATGTTGTATTCGACAATGTCCAGGGTTTGCAGCCGGGCAATAATATCTGGCTTTCGGGAATGAAGGTCGGGACGGTCAAGGCGGTCGATTTCTACGGTAATTCGCAGGTGGTCGTCACGCTCGATGTGGAGCAGAAGGCGCAACCGCATATCCGCAAGGATTCGAAGGCGCACATCAGCACGGACGGATTGGTAGGCAACAAGATCGTCGTCATCGACGGAGGCAGCAACGCAGCGCCCATCGTTTCCAACAACGACAGTCTTCCCAGTGAACATATCGCCGGCACCCAGGAGATGATGAGCACCTTCCAGGCCAGCAATTCCAATCTGCTGGAGATCACCGGCAATCTCAAGACGATAAGCCATCGCCTTACAGAGGGACAGGGTACGCTCGGCCGGCTGATCAATGATCCGGACATTGCCGACCATCTCCGGTCTTCCATCGACCACCTGCGGAACGCGACGGCGGGCAGTGAAAAAATGATCGCCAACCTGGAAGCCTTCTCCGACCGTCTGCGACAACCCGACGGACTGGCCAGCAAGCTCGCTACCGACACCACTGTTTTCACACAAATAAAAGGAGCCATAGCCCAGCTCAACCAGGCCGCCGCACAGGTCGACACCTTCAGTCGTACGTTGCGCGCCGCGGGAGAGGGTTTACAAAATACGAATTCCCCTGTCGGCGTCGTTCTTCACGATCCGGATGCCGCGGCCGATCTGCAACGAATGTTGAAGAATCTTCGGGTCAGCAGCAAAGAGCTGAGCGATGATCTCGAGGCCGTCCAGCATAATTTCCTGCTGCGTGGATTTTTCCGAAAAAAAGCGAAGACGGACCAATGAGGAAATATTTGCTCATCCCCGATGGCATCTGTTTTGTCTCCTCATCCCCGTGAATACATTCCTCCAAAAAATAGGCGCCTGGTATGAAGGCGGATCTACCGAATTCATCGTTTGGGCTCCCCTGCGTAAGACGGTTCAATTAGTGCTTTCCGATACCTCGGTCCATCCGATGGAAAAGGACGAGGCGGGTTATTGGAAGACGACGCTATCCGTCGGTCCCGGCACACGTTATGGATTCAGACTCGATGACGATAAAACCTATCCCGACCCCGCTTCGCTGAGCCAGCCCGAGGGTGTACATGCTTTATCGGCCGTGATCGATCGCCCGGCTTCCCCATGGCATGACGCCGACTGGAAGGGGATCCCACTCTCCAATAAGATCATCTATGAACTGCATACCGGCGTTTTTTCGGATAGTCACGATTTCGAAGGTGTCACCCGCAGATTGGACTATCTCCTGGAGCTGGGCGTGAATACGATCGAGCTTATGCCGCTGGGCCAATTCCCCGGCGACCGCAATTGGGGATATGACGGCGTCTATCCTTTCGCCATCCAGCATTCATATGGCGGCGTTCCGGGCTTTGTCCGGCTGGTCGACGCGGCACATGCCAAAGGCATCTCCGTGATCGTCGATGTCGTATACAACCATCTCGGACCGGAGGGCAGCTATCTTCGCGAATTTGGACCTTATTTTACCGACCGCTATAAGACACCCTGGGGCAGTGCGCTCAATTTCGACGAACCCTGGTCCGACGGTGTGCGGAATTTTTTTCTGCAAAATGCCCGTTTGTGGCTCGAAGACTTTCATGTCGATGCATTGCGGCTGGATGCCGTACACGCCATCTTCGATTTCAGCGCGGTCCATTTCATGCAGCAGCTGACGCAGCTGGCGGGCGAGATCAGCCAGCGGACCGGTGTTAAAAAGGAACTGATCGCCGAAAACGATTCCAACGACCCGCGCTATATCAATCCGCCGGCAAGAGGCGGCTATGGTCTTGACGGACAATGGGTCGATGAGTTCCATCATGCGCTGCGCACGCTGCTCACCGGCGATACCAGCGGCTATTATGAAGATTTCGGACGGGTCTCCCAGCTGGAAAAGGCATTCCGACAGACATACGTTCACAACGGCGTGTACTCGCAGCACCGCCACCGTACCTTCGGCGGCCATGCCGACAACAACCCTTATGATCAGTTCATCGTCTTCGCGCAA
>DASYSV010000612.1:0-8187 GCA_036010185.1 Puia sp. | reverse complement strand
AAGAAGGACGGAAGTCTTCAGCTCGATCATATGTAAATACTCGTCCATCGTCACCCTGTCGCGGGATTCGAAATCCATATCCAGCTGCTGGCCCTCACAAACGCTCACGGCCGTCGCATTATACAGCTCCAGTATCTGACGGATATGCGGCGACCGGATTCGGCTGATATAACGGTACCCCCCCACCATCATTACGTCTCCTGCAAGGATAGCGGTAGGAATACTGTATTTCGCATGCACGGTCGGCATGCCCCGCCGGAGCGGAGCCTTGTCCATGATATCGTCGTGTATCAGCGTAAAATTGTGAAACAGCTCCAGCGCAATGGCCATCGGCCAGGCATCCTCTTCGATGATGCCGAAAAGCTCATTTCCCATCAGACATAGTACCGGTCTGATCCGTTTGCCACCGAGACCAAGAAAATAGTCGGCGGGATCATACAGACTGGCGGGTTGCAAGGGAAAATGACGCTCATTGAACCGGACGGCAAAGTCAGCGGTCAATTCTTCAAAACTGTGCATGTTCAAATGTACATTTATTTCTTTTTCTTCCTTCCCTGCTTCCCCTGTGCCTTATGTGTTTCGCCGCCGCCGGATCTGCGGTGTTTGCCGCCGGCGGTTTTGTGATGCCGGCGTTCGCTTTGTTTATGCTCCTGGCCACCGCCGGGCTTTCGCGCGGGTTTCGCGCCGAATCCTTCCTCCTCTTTTTCACCCACTGCGATCACCCACTCATAATCCAGCTGGCGCTTGGACAGATTGGCTGAGATGACCTTGATCGTGACTTTATCGCCCATACGGAATTGCCGGCCGCTGCGACGGCCCACCAGGCTGTAATCGCTTTCCACATGCCGGAAATCATCATAACTAAGCAAACTGTTGATGCTCACCAGGCCCTCGCATTTATGCTCGATGGTCTCTACCCAGAATCCAAAAGAGGCGACACCACTGATCACCCCTTCGAACTCTTCACCGAGGAAACCCTGCATGTACTCGACCTGCTTATATTTATTCGCCGCCCTTTCACTATCCATCGCGGCCCTTTCCCGTTCGCTGGACTGTTTGCATTTAGCCTCAAGCTTCTTATCCGGCTGGACGTTTCCATCCAGACATTCCTGCAGGATGCGATGGACCAGCACGTCGGGATACCGGCGGATCGGAGAAGTAAAATGACAGTAGTGTTCGAAACCCAGTCCATAGTGGCCGATATTCTCCGTCGTATAGATCGCCTTGGCCATGGTCCGGATGCCCAACTGCTCGAGCACGTGCTGTTCGGGTTTGCCCTGAACGTCCACCAGCATTTGGTTAAAGGATCGGGCTATCGCCTGTGGTGACGTAATATCGAACACATGCCCGTATTTCTTGGCGAACTCGATAAAAGGAAGGAGTTTCTCTTTATCGGGCGTATCGTGCACGCGATACGGAAATGGAACCGGCTTTTTGTTAACCTTCACTTTGCCCACGGTCTCGGCCACGGTGCGGTTGGCCAGCAGCATGAACTCCTCGATCAGCTGATGCGATTCCTTGCTTTCTTTTACTACGATGCCGATAGGCTTGCCTTTCTCATCGAGACGGAAACGGACCTCGGTGGAAGAGAAATTGATCGCGCCTTTCCGGAAACGATTCTTGCGGAGACGCTGGGCGATGGTATGCAACAGCTCGATCCCGGACTGATAGCTGCCCGTTTTCTGATCGATGATCTCCTGTACCTCTTCATACGTGAACCGATGATCGGAGTGGATCACCGTCCTGCCAATCCAAACATCCTTCACCTCTCCTTTCGGCGTCATGCGGAATACGGCGGAAAAGGTCAGCTTATCCTCATGCGGACGCAGCGAGCACAGCTCATTCGAGATCCTTTCGGGCAGCATCGGGTTCACCCTGTCGGGCAGATAGACCGAAGTGGCACGGGTATAGGCTTCCTTATCCAGAGCGGTCTCCGGCTCCACATAGTAGCCGACATCCGCGATATGGACCCCGATCTCCAGTTGCCCGTTATCCAAATGTCGTATAGATAACGCGTCATCGAAATCCCGTGCATCCACCGGGTCGATGGTGAAGGTCAGCACAGGGCGCATGTCCTTCCGTTTTGCGATCTCTGCGGATGGTATCAGATCCGGCAGACGCTCCGATTCCTCGAGCACGTTTTCAGGGAAAAAGATCGGGAACCCGTTCTCCAGCAAGATCTCCTTCATCGCCTGGTCGTTCACATCGCTGCTGTCCATGACCTGGATGACCTCGCCCTGCGGTTTCTTATTCTTCTCCCATTCCTTTATCCGGACGATGACCTTGGCATTGTTGGCGGCCCCGTTCAGCGCGGTCAAAGGGATATAGATATCGGGCATCGGCTTGTCTGTCTCCGCGACAAAAAAGGCGAAGGAGGGACTGATCTCGATATGCCCCATGAATTCCAGCTGTTTGCGGTCGACGACCTCCGTGACTTCTCCCTGCAGCCTTCCGTTCCGGGCGCCATCGCCCGTGACGCGTACCCTCACGGTGTCCCCGTGCAACGCGGTATTGAAGTCCGCCGGACGGACCAATATATCCTGATCCCGGCCCTCTACGATCACGAAGCCCATGCCGCTCCGCGTAACATCCAACCGTCCCCTATACTGGGAGGCTCCGGCCGCATGGTCTTTCTTTCTATTAATTTTCTTTTTTTTCTTCATTGAAATGCATTGATAAATTTAAAAATTTCCGTCTTGAACCGCCCGTCATCCCCGAATAGGAACAGGGGCGTTATCGGAAGCACGTACATCGGGCATTGCCCGAGCTCCTGTCTGAACTTTACCAGCCGCACCGCATCCTTTTCGGTGGTAACGATGATCTTCTTTTCGGCGGCAATACCCTCGAAACGCCGCATCACGGCTTTCAGATCATCGATCGTGAAAATATGATGATCGCCATAGGCCATCTCATAATAGGTCCGGGAGTGCTCGTTCAACCATCTTTTCAGCGGGCCCGGGTTGGCGATCCCACTGACGAGCAGCACTTCCACGTCGGCGTCGATGACGGTGGTGGCCCCATGCCGGAGAATATGATAAGGTGCCCCGTAGCGGATCGCCGAAAAGAACAGCTGCTGGTGTTCCCGCGGACCGATCTCCATCGCGAGCGATTGCCGCTCATCCTCCGACAACTGGTCGGGGCATTTGGTAACGATGATGATATCGGCCCGTTTGTACGATGAAGGCGCATCCCTCAGATCCCCGCTGGGCAGCCACCAATCGCGGGTGAACAGGTTTGAATAGTCCGTCAGCAGGATATTGAGACCGGCCCGGACCGCCCGGTGCTGAAACGCGTCATCGAGGATAATGACGCGGGTGTCCGGCCGGTCATGCAGCAATTGAGGGATCGCAACAATCCTTTCTTCCCCCACCGCAATCGGGACTTCGGGGAATTTGCGGTGGAACTGCATCGGTTCATCTCCGATATCCAGCGCGGACGTCTTGTCATCGGCCAGCGCATACCCCTTCGTCTTCCGTTTGTAGCCGCGGCTCAGCACGGCGACGGGATAATCGTCCTTCAACAACCGCACCAATTGTTCCACCATCGGCGATTTCCCTGTCCCGCCGACCGCCAGGTTGCCGACGCATATGATAGGAAGGTTGAATTCGGTGGAATGAAAGATCTTTTTATCGAAACACCAGTTGCGAACCTTGACTACGGCAGCGTAAAGCAATGAAAAAGGGAACAGTAAAATTCGTATGGGTTTGAGCAGCGGGAAGTTGAAATTCATATCGGCTATTCGCCCTTTAAAGATACGTAAAAAATTCAGGATGAGGCGCTTCGGGGTATGCCGGTCCGGTTCATCTCAAGCTGGAACAATAGCGAGGTCCGGATCTTCTTCCCCTGTTCCGACACGAATTGCTTGTCAGGCCGGGCATCGAAGGGAATGGAGCCGATCTTCCGGTAACCGGACCAATCGCAGATCTCCCGTTCATAATCAAGGTATTGATCATTGAATATCCAGCCCACGATGTCCAGGCCATGCTCTTTACAGACGGCCGCGGTCAGCAGCGAATGATTGATGCTGCCCAGATAATTGCGGCTCACCAGGATCACCCGCGCATCCAGTTTTTTTATGAGATCGACCATAAACTCCCGGTCGTTCAGCGGTACCATTAAGCCACCCGCTCCTTCGATAACAAAATACTCGCCGGCAGCAGGCGCGGACCAACCCGGAAGCCCCTCCACCCGGGGATCGCTCTGCCCGGGCAGTACCGGAAGACCGGACCGTAAAGCATGAAATTGCGATTCGATCTCCTCCAGGCTGATGACGACCCCTTCCTCACGGGCGGCAATATGCGGGGAAGCCGGCAACTTAAGTTTGTACGCTTCCGGCAACACTCTTGCCCAGGGGTGGCTAAGCCTCGCGGCGATCCACTGCGTATCCGTCCCTTCCTCATATCCCGCCTGCACGGGTTTCCAATAGCAGGCCCCCAGCGCCTCCGCGACGATGGCCGAAACCAGGGTCTTGCCGACACCGGTACCGATACCTGTTATGAAGAGGGGTTTCATGTTTTTCGGACAAAGATCGAGAAAATGGTCGTCCCGTAATGCCGCCCGGTCACGAACAGCGGATATCCCTCGTAGTTATTGCGCGGCGTATGTTCCAGCACGAACCACCCGTTATCGTTCAAAAGACGCGGCGCCAGCCGCGGCAAATCGTCGATATTGGTCAGCGCATACGGGGGACCGGCGAAGATGAAATCGAAGGTCTCGCGGCATTGCTCAATGTATTTGAAGACATCCATCCGGACCACTTTGTAGTATTCCGATAACCCCAGCTCTTTCGAGCTCTTTTGAATAAAGGCGAACATCGCGGGGTCCTTTTCGACGACCGTCAGGTCATGGACGCCGCGCGAGGCCAGCTCATAGCTGATGCTGCCCGTACCCCCGAAAAGATCTAGGGTCCGAAGTGAAGCCAGGTCAAGATTGTTCTCCAGGATGTTGAACAGCCCTTCCTTGGCAATATCGGTCGTCGGCCGTGTATGCGGCATTTTGGCCGGCGGATGTATCCGTCTTCCACCCAGTGTCCCGCCGATCACGCGCATACGGCCATTTTCAAGATCGAAGAAAAATAATGCAGCGGCAGTTCCTTGAGCTCGTCGGTGACCTTGATGCTTTCATCGATGTCTTCAAAATATACCTGCAGGAAATATTTGTGCAGCTCGCTGCTCAGCGTAGATTGACGGTCTATCAGACCGCCTACCAGCAGCCGCACCCCTTCCTGGTTCATACCCAGTTGCCGGCAACAGTTCAGCAGATAAAAGGCCACGTCTTTGGTATCCTGGTAGAGAAAGGTCTGGATCAGCTGGACCCGGCCCTGGCGGACCACCAGCACAACCATCTTATCGGCATAAAAGATGACCTTGATGCAGTCTTCCTTGTCCGCCGAATCGAACATCTTATAGCTCTTCAGCATCAGGCTGTAATAATGCCAGCATTTACCGGCCGAAAAGGTCTGCCGCAGCAGATGATGCAGGTCCGGCGAGACGCGGTAGATATTGAATAGCTCCCACCAGGGGATCTTTTCGGTCAGGATCATTCCTTTCTGCAGATTGCCATGGAGGATGTCGATGATCTCGCGGTTGTTATCCGTCGTGAAGACCGGCTCGGGGATAAGACTGCTTTCCGGAAAATTGTACACCAGCAGTGTATCCTTCACGGTGCGACGTAACAACTCTTCTTCTTCCATGATCTCGCGCAGCACTTCGATCAGCGGGTGGTCCTTGCTCTGCTCCAGCTGGAAATATTTGACCACCAGTGGACTCATATTCCGCTGGTTCAGCAATACATAAGTAAATGCGTTGGGATTCACCTCCACCAACAGGCGGGATTGTAGCAATTCCTCATCAGAGATATTCGAGACTTCGATCTGGAAGGCTGGTTTATGCATAACTTTCCGGTAATGCAATAATACTACAAAACGGTGTAAATTGCCCTCTTTTTCAAAGGCCGCCGGCATCGGCCCACATTCATGCAATGGACCTGACGACAAACAGCCCGATCTATAAAGTATCGGTCACCAACCGGGATATCCTTCACATGGCTCTTCCCATCAGCCTGGCAATCCTCGTGCCCCAGATCAATTTCATCACCAACAATATTTTCCTGGGGCATCTCGATTCCGCGGGTGACGCCCTTTCTACAGCCGGCATCACGGGCGTCTACTATCTGCTGTTCGCCGTCATCGGACAGGGTCTCAACAATGGTCTGCAGGCGCTGATCGCACGTCGTGCCGGGGAAGGACGCGTCGGCGAGATCGGGAAGCTGTTCTCACAGGGTATGTTCATCGCGTTCGTGCTGGCAGCGGCGGGTATCACGATCACCTATTTCCTCGCGCCGCTGGCCCTTTCCTGGTCATTGCATTCCGCTGCGCTCCGGGTCCAGGCCATCGCCTTCCTGCGCATCCGCATCTGGGGTTTGCCCTTCCTCTATATTTACCAGATGCGCAATGCTCTGCTCGTGGGCACCAACCAGAGTAAGTTCCTGGTCTATGGTACGCTGGCAGAGGCCGTCGTCAACATCTGTCTCGATTACGGGTTGATCTTCGGACATTTCGGTCTCCCTGCTATGGGGTTCAACGGTGCCGCCGTATCCTCCATCTTCGCCGAAGCATCCGGTATGCTTGTGGTGTTCTTTGTGATCCACGCAAAAGGTATCAGCAAACACCTTCAGCTTTATCGTCACTGGACATTCGATCCGGCCAACAGCCGTCTGATCCTGGTCCAGTCCTCGCCGCTCATCTTTCAGTTCACCATCAGCATCGCGGCCTGGACGTTCTTCTATATTCTCGTCGAACACCATGGCCGCCAGGCACTGGCTATCAGCAATACCATGCGGAATATCTTCGGCCTTTTCGGTGTCTTTACCTGGGCATTCGCCTCCACTACAAATGCCATGGTCAGCAATATCATCGGCCAGGGGCTTGAAGACAGGGTTACAGAGCTCATCCGGAAGATCGTAAAGCTCAGCGTATCCTTCGCCGTTATCGTCGCCATCCTGCTCAACTGCTTTCCGGGTCTGTTCCTTTCCGTGTACGGACAGGACCAGGCGTTTACGCAGGCCGCTATACCCGTCATCCGGATCGTATCCTCGGCGCTGGTGCTGATGTCGTTCTCCACCGTTTGGCTGAATGCGGTGACAGGCACGGGCAACACGCGGGTTAACCTGGGGATAGAGGTCATCACGATCGTGCTCTACTGTATCTACGTCTATCTGACCCTCGAGCGCTGGAACCTGTCCATTGTAGTGGGGTGGATATCCGAATGGCTGTATTGGATCTCGCTCTTCCTTCTCTCCTTCACCTATATGCGTAGCGGAGCCTGGAGGGGAAAAGTGATCTGAGCCGCGGATCGGCCATTTCACGGATCGGCCATTTCACGGATCGCTCAGGCCGGGAACTTTTTATGCAGCGTCATTCCCGCCTTGCCCTGAAAATTCCCGATCGGCGCCTGCAATTTATAAATGGACAGGATGACCTCCCGGACGAAGGGATAATGTTCCCTGATCTTCGTAATGATCTCGTCGGCGATCTTTTCGAGAAGGGGTGACGGCTGATGCATCCGTTCCTTGATGATGCCGAAGAGGTTCACATAGTTGACGATCGAATCGAGACCGGTAAAAGGATGTTCGCTTTCCTCATAAGACACGTCGAGATTCACCTCGAACGTATTGCCCGTCGCCAGTTCTTCCTTGAACACGCCGTGACGGCCCGAAAAAATGAGTTTATGTAATTGTACCGTTACCATTAGATTCCTTTCGAAGAGAGATATCTTTCCGCATCCAGGGCGGCCATGCAACCGCTGCCGGCCGCTGTCACCGCCTGACGGTAGATCTTGTCCTGCACATCGCCCGCCGCAAATACCCCTTCCACATTGGTCCGGCTGGTGCCGGGCACCGTCTTTATATAGCCGCTTTCATCCATGTCCAGGAAATCCGCGAAAATGCCGGAGTTCGGCTGATGACCGATCGCCACAAAAAAGCCGCTGATCGGGATATCCTTTTTTTCACCCGTCTTGTTGTTCCGGATGCGCAACGCCTCCACCCGGCTTTCCCCCAGTATCTCGTCCGTCTCGCTGTTCCAGTAGAGCTTGATGTTCGGGGTTTGCTGCACACGCTCCTGCATGATCTGCGACGCGCGCATTTTATCCTTGCGGACAAGCATATGTACCGTCGTGCACAGCTTGG
>DASYSV010000584.1:0-12358 GCA_036010185.1 Puia sp. | reverse complement strand
AATAGCCCCACTGGTTCGTGCTGAAGAGATAGAAGTCTCCTTTATAGTTGACCATGGCGGGGTCGGCGGTCGCGCGGTGACGACCCCATTGGGTGAAGTCGGGGATAGGGGTATAGCCGTAATCCAGGTTGATGGGGTTGCAATACGTTTTTTCCTGTGCCTGGCCGCGCACGGCGGCGAGGAAGATGGACATATAGAGTAATGTCTTCATTTATTTCAGCGCCTCGTCTTTTTCTTTTTGCAGAAAGCCGGATGATTCCCCGACACCTTTGGTATCCCATTCCAGCAGCGCTTCATCGGGAACGACGTTGACGGCCGTGGTGTGCGAACCGTTCGGTTCATTGTATCCGATATTTTCCTGGCGGTTGTAAACGGAGATGAGCGACCAACGCGGTCTGTCCGAAAGGTTTGCCTCGCTTCGGTGAAGGGTATTGCTATGGAAGAAAAGCGCATCACCGGGCTCGAGCTCGACATAGACGAGCGGCATGGTCTTTAGAGCCAGATCGACATAATGTTGCGAGGCGCCCACTTGTTCTCCGGAGAATCCATGTTCGATACGTCCCATTTTGTGGGTGCCGCCGATCACCTGCAGGCAGCCGTTCTCTTTGGTGGCTTTAGTGATCGCGATCATTACCGACACCATCTCATCGGGGAAGAGGAACTCATTTTTATACCAATACCCATAATCCTGGTGCCATTCCCATGCGCCGCCGACTTTCGGCTCTTTCTGCATCAGCTTGCTATGAAAATGGCATACAGGTGACTTACCATCCATCAGCTGGTTGGCCGAATCGACCATCTTTTTGCTGCGTGTGAGAAGCCCATAGGCGTCGTCACCGGGATTGTACCAGAGGGTCAGTTTTGTTTTCTTGCCGGTGAGATCGTTAAGATCGAAGGCGTGTTTTGAGAGGGTGGCATCGCCGGTAGCGATAGCATATAGTTTTGCGATCTCCTCGCTTGTCAGAAAATTCCTGACGATGAGATATCCGTCCCTGTTATAGTCGGCCAGCTGTTGCTGGGTCAGTTGAAAGGATTTCATATTATTACCATTTAATGATCAATTGTTCTTTTGAATTAGCGAGGGTGATCGTCTGTGTCCGGATAACGGGCAGTCCGGCCCTCAGCTGTCGGAATGTAGCGGGGTCATACAGATCTTCCATCTCTCCCAGCTCATCCAGGATCCGGCAGGTATCGGGTCGGGAACCGGTCACCGGGGGGAAGCCATGCAGGATGACTTCGATGTGACCAAAGCAGGATGAATAATCTCCTTCCTGCGTCCCGAATACTATTCGTTGTTCCACCGGATCGAATCCGATGGTCCGCTGGCAATAATGTCCCTGTCGATAGGCAAAGGTAGCACCATCGTCCTCATAATAGACGAACCGGCCTTTTTCTTTGCCATAGAAAATATGTACCTGCAACGTGTCGCCGGGCCTTTGCTTCGTGGATTGTATCAGGCTTTGCATGGGCAGGATCGAGGACGCTTTTACGAAAAGTGGCAGGCGGTAAATGGGATATTCCCCGCCAACCTCTTTATTGCCCGTCAGCAGACTATCCGACCATAGATCATACCAGTCGCCGCGGGGAAGCCAGATCCGCTTATATGTCTCGGTGCTCGTCATGGGCGTTACCAGCAGGGCATCTCCAAAAAGGAATTCATATTGGTATGCCGGATCGTAGACTTTAGGATCGAACGGATCGTCGATACAGAGGCTTCGGGCGACGGGCATGCCGGTTTGTGCCGTCTCATAAAAAAGGGAATAGATATAAGGCATCAGCCGGTACCGGAACCCGATATAGGTCTTCGAAATGGCTTCCCCCTCTTCGCCATAAGCCCACGGCTCGTTAGCGGCGCCAAAAAATTCGCGGTGATTGCGGACAAATGGAGAGAATATACCAACCTCGATCCACCGTTTATAGAGCTGTTTGTTCCCGTCTCCGATGTACCCCCCGAGATCGGGGCCTACGAAGGGGACACCCGACAAGCCCAGCTGGCAGTTGAGCAGGACGCCGCCAAGCAGATACTCGTCTTTTGCCTGGTTGTCGCCGCTCCAAACTGCCGAATATCTTTGTATTCCGGCAAATGCGCTGCGTGTCAGTACGAACGGGCGTCTGCCATCATTGTAATTCAGACCGGACTCATAGCTGCTCCGCGCCATCTCCATTCCATAGACATTTTTGGCTTCGGCCGCGCTGGCCTTTCTGCCGTCGAAATCGAATACCAGGTTATCCGGCAGATAGCTGCCGCCGACCGCAGGTTCGTTCATGTCATTCCAATACCCGTAAATGCCGTTCTGTGGCAGGAATTTCATGTTATCGATCCACCAGGCCCTTGCCTTCGGATCGGTGAAGTCCACAAAATGGTTCAGGCTGGGGGCGATCTCCGAAACGAAGGGGCGGCCGTCGGTATATTTGATAAAAACATCCTGTTTTAGTCCATCGGCATTCGCTGGATAGGTAGTGTCCAGCTTGATACCCGGGTTAACGGAGGCGGTCAGCTCGATACCCATTTTTTGTAGCTGGCCGGCAAGACCGCGCATATCCGGGAACCGGCGTTTGTCGATCCGGAAAGGTTCATACTCATGCAGATAATCTGCGTCAAGGACGATGCAGTCGATAGGGATCTGTTTTCTCCGGAAAGTTTGGGCGATCCAGAGCGCCTTATCCTGAGGGTAGTAGGTGCATCTTGATTGGTGATAGCCAATGCTCCACAGGGGAGGGAGGGGCATGCGACCTGTGAGAGATGTATAAGCCTTCAGGATACCGCCGATGGTGCTGTCGTATAGTAAAAAATAATCCGCATCTCCTCCTTCGGCGCTGATCGAAGAAAAATCGGGAGTGGACAGACCGAAATTAAAAAAGCTCTTATAGGTGTTGTGAAAGAATAGACCGTAGACCTGGTCATGATGGATACCGATATAGAATGGGATGCTGCTGTACATCGGCAGCCGTGGATCGCCATATTTATAATTGTCTGTGTTGGATAGCGTGATCCCCATGCCCCGTCGGTCCAGCGGGCCCAGACTTTCACCCAGACCCGTGAAACGTTCGCCGTCCTGGAGTTTTTTGTAAATGGTCACCTTGTTTCCGATAAAGCTCGTACCAAACGCATCCCCCATCATGTCTTCATTGATGACGGCGCCGGCATTATTCCGAAAAGTGACACGGAAATCGGGTGTTTTTTCGATCTCCGCATGAAGCGATGTGGTGGACAACAGGATACGGTCATCTTTTTCCACGATCCCGACTTTAACCTGTGTCGATGGATCGGGTTGGATCAACGCATAGGAAAAGTCATCGAAGGATTTGCGTCTGGAGACCCGGACGCGGATGATGTTGGGAGACCATGCCCGTACTTCGAAGATGGCGCCGGCCAGCCTTCCGGTGATCCCACCGGGGATCTTTGTATAGGATACGATCTTGCCTACGCTGTTTACCTGGGCATAGGAAGTGCCTGCCAGTATCAGACAGGCCGCTCCGATCAGCGCATATTTGATATACTGTCCGTTCATTTCATATCGGGCGATTGGAACCCAAGTTTTTTCAAACCCGCCTGAACGTCGGGAATTCGCATGAACAAGTTCCAGATCAGGCCGCTGCGATAGTTCTCGATCATGACCACGATGGGTCCCTCATCGATGGCCAGGTGCGTCTTCGCATACCAGTTGTGCGACTCGCTGAATCCGTCGGCAAATCCATAGGGTCCCCAAATTTTGTCGCCAAGGTCATAGTAAAAATGTTTCAACGCCTGCATGCTGTATTCGGGCGTATAGGGGAAGGAAGACAGCGCCGCCGTAGGCTGGATGACGCCTCTGTCGTCCTGTGGGCAATGAGCGACATATCCCTTATAGCTGTCGCCGGCGGTGAGGCCCCAGCAGTCGGCGCCATAGCCTTTGAATTTTTTCGGGTTGTCTATGCAATAGGCGCGATTGATCAACGTATGATTCCTTGTCTGTTCGGCGTAATCGATGCCATGATCGTCCTTCAGACCATTGGGATCGACGCCCATAAAAGTATATTGCTCGAAGAACAGCGGCCCGCCCCATTCGAAATTGCCGAGTGGTAGTTTGATGCCATAATATTCCTTCCCATTGCGCCAGGAAGCGCTGCCCACCCAGCAGGATTCATACAGCTCCTTCGGGATGGGGTGAGTTTGAGAAGAAGCGGCCATGACATAGGTGATGAGGGCCTCGTCCCATCCGAAGACGGGAAAGTTCATGTTGAAGTCGTTACGCGGGCTCCAATGCCAGTAGAGTTTCTTGCTGCCGTTGTTGCTGTGCCAGTTCCAGTCCGCATCCGCCCACATCGCCGTGACGCGGTTGCGGAAATAGGTTTCCAGCGGGTTGTGGCCGTTGAAGTATTCCCGGGCTGTCAGCAGACCCATCATCAGGTAGGAAGTCTCCACGATATCTGCTCCATCATCGAGCCGGCCAAAGGGGATCGTCCTGCCCGTGGCTCCATTCATGAAATGGGGATAGATGCCGTGATAACAATCCGCATGGGTGAGAAAATCGACGATCTTTACCAGCCTGCGAAGGGCAGTGTCCCTGCCGATCCATTTTCGGTTGACGGCCACGATGGTCGAAAGAATGCCGAAACCCGTACCGCCGATGGCGCAGGCCTCGGGTCCGAAAGTATCCTTGCTGAAATTGGGCTCCCCGTCGGCCTCGTTGATATAATCCCAATAGTATTCGGCGCGGACGGTATTGTCCCTTTCGCGCGCGAGACCACTGACAGGGTGAGCGAAATCCCAGAAATAGCGAAAGGTCTGTCTTTGGACAACATCGAGCAGGGCGGAATCGGAGAGGCCCCGGATGATGCCGACGGGCCGGATGGTGGCCTGCGGAAGGACGCTCTGAGTGGATAGCAAAGCAAGGAATATGAATCCGTTTCTCATATCGGTTATTTTATCCATGGGCTTTCGAATCCCAGTTTCTTCAGTCCGGCGTGTACTTCAGGGCAACTCATAAACAGCCGCCATAGCAGACCACTGCGATAGTTCTCGATCATGGCCACTTCGGGTCCCTGGTCGATGGCCAGATAACGGGGCGGATACCAGGCCGCCCTTTCGCTGAAGGCGTCATAAAAGCCATATTTGCCCAATAGCTTGCCGCCCGGCATTTTATACCAGTGTCTTATCGCTGCCATCGATTGCCGTGGGGTATAGGGAATGGAGGAGATGGCCGCGGTGGGTGAGATGACGCCGAGATCATTCTTCAGATCGGGGGCATGCGCCGCATAGCCTGCGACCGAATAGCTGGCCGTGAGTCCCCAATTGTCGGGACCGTAACCGGCATAGTGTTTCGGATCGTCTACACACCAGGTATAGTTGATGATGGATTGTGTCGAGTTTTCCTTCCAATAATCGGCATATCTGTCTTTCAGTCCATGCGGGTCGAGACCCAGATAAGAATATTGCGACCAGAATAGCGGGCCTCCGTGCGGCGGATTACCCTGCATGTGCAAATGGAGGGTATCTTTCTTATAAAAGCTGACCTGGTGAATAGCGCCGTTCTGCGCCCATCCTTCATTGTAAACTTCCGCAGGGATCGTATGTGTGGGGGAGCATGCTGCCATCACATACAGGATGAGACACTCGTTATATCCATGTACCGGGAAATTCATTTTCCAGCCATAGGTAGGGCTCCAGTGCCAGAAGAGGACGTTTTGCCGGCCGTTGCGGTACCAGTCGAAATCGACTCCGCGCCATAGCTCGTCGATACGGGCGGCCAGTTTCTTTTCTTCGGGGTTGCCATCCTTGAAATACTGGCGGACGCACAGGAGGCCCTGCAAAAGATAGCAGGATTCCACGAGATCGCCGCCGTTGTCGTCCCTGCCGAAGGGCTTTACATGACCAGTAGTATCATTCAGCCAGTGCGGCCAGGCACCGTGAAACCGATCGGCCTTTTCGAGAAAGGAAACGATCTTTTCCAAACGCGCATATCCCTGGCCGCGTGTAATAAAGTGCCGGTGGATACCCGCGAGTATCGCCATCACCCCGAAACCGCTGCCGCCGGTAGCGATGATACCCTGGTCGTGGTCGGGATAGACGTTGTCCATATGGATGCGTTCGGGGGCCATCCCGCTATTGGGTTCCGCTCCTGTCCAGAAATACTCAAAGGTCTGCTTTTCCACGATGTCCAGAAGGGCAGAATCGGAAAGCCCCGGCTGCGCCATGGCAGAAAGTGTGGAGGCGAGTGCGAATATGATTGCGGGTATTTTCATGTTCATTATTTAAAGTGATGGCCCGCTAAAACCCAATCGTTTCATACCGGCTTTTATCTCCGGGCAGCTCATGAACAGGTTCCATAGCAGCCCGCTCCGGTAGTTTTCGATCATGACGATTTCCGGTCCCTGGTCGATGGCCAGGAAATCGGTGTCATACCAGCCGGTGGCCGGATCGAAGGCGTCGATGAAACCATATTGTTTCCATAGCCGGTCACCGAGGGTATAGTAGAAGAAACGGAGTGCATTCATAGACTCGGTCGGTGTATAGGGCATCGAGGAGATGGCAGCTGTGGGAGAGATCACGCCATCGTCATTCGTAGGGGAATGCGCCGAGTAGCCGTTCTGTTCATCGCTTGCGGTGAGCCCCCAGCATAGATGGCTATAGCCGAAATAATTCTTGGGATTATTCACGCAATACAAATAATTGATCCGGGAATGGGCCGTATCCTGTGCCCAATAGTTGGCATAGGTGTCAGATAAACCGCGGGGGTCAATGCCCAGGAAGGAATAATGCGCAAAAAACAAGGGTCCGCCATAGTCGGGGCCCAGCGGCAGTGTAATGCCGTAGAAGCTCTTCTTGTTTTGAATGGCGCCATTGCGTGCCCAGCCATTGTCGTATACGATCCTGGGGATACTGTCCGGGCTCGCGGAGGCAGCGAGGACATAGGTGATGAGGGCCTCGTCCCAACCATTCACCGGTACATTGACGGCCCATGCATGATCGGGACTCCAGTTCCAGTACAGGACGTTCAGACCGTTTTGCCGGTACCAGTTCCAGTCGACACCGCCATATAATGCATTAATCTTGGCCCGCAGCCCCATCTCAGTTGGATCGGTGCCACTATTGAAATACTGACGCGCGCAAAGCAATCCTTCCATCATATAGGAGGTCTCGACTATGTCGCCTCCGTCGTCATTGGCGCTAAAGGGGATCGTCGCGCCCGTGGACCCGTTCATCCAGTGCGAAAAAGCGCCGTGATACCGTGTCACTTTCGTGGAATCGGAAAGGAAGTTGACGATGGTCGCGATCCGGGCAAGACCCTGGGCCCGCGTGATGAAATTCCGTTGAATAGCCACGAGAATGGCCATGACACCAAAACCGCTGCCGCCGGTGGTGACAGTACTACCGGAGGTTGTTCTTTCCTGGGCGAGACCGGATACAGCGTTACCGTTGTCCCAGAAATAGGTGAACGTCTGGCGCTGTACCAGGTCCAGCAGAGCGCTGTCCGTTATCCTCGGGAACTTGTCCGTTGAGTCGATTGCCGTCATGAAGGGAACATCGCTCGCGCTCTGAAGGTTGATCTTATGCTGGGACTGCAGGCTCGTATTGAAACCGAAGTCATATTTGGTAAGTGGTTGCAAGGCTGATGAAGGCTGGATGACCAGGACGCTGTCCCCGTTCTGATAAGTGACCGACCATGCGACGGATGTCCCGGTATTGTCCTTAAAATAAAACCCGTTGGTCAGGGAGCTATGGTCCACGGGGCCGGAGAACGAACAATGGATGACAGGAGAAAAGTTGATGTTGTAGAACGGCGACCCGGTAGCAATCCCGTTCAGTGTCGTGCTGTTCAGCGTAAATGGGCCGGCCGGCGGAGTTACGACATTATTGGAGGAATCGCTATGTTTCGAGCATCCCGCCGCCAGGGCCGCCAGTATCATCACCAAGCCAAACCTACGGGTCATACGCTTCTACTTTTTATATTTAAAAAATAACAGGCTGTCATTATTCCGGGCAGCTACCAGGATATCTCCATATTTAGCCGTATGCAACCACTTCAAATCCCGTACCTCCCCGTTTACATCGGGAAGGATATCGCGCGCGCTTGCCCGGCCGCTGTGCTTATCGAATGAGAACACCGTGGGGCATAATGCATCATACTTTCCTTCATAAGGCCGGACCCCATAAAAATTACCCCCTGCCAGGTAACTGCTATCGGGCAATTGTGCAAACGAAAATACAGGGGCCTTCTGCAATTCATCCGGCAGGTCGGTTCGGACATAATTCCCCTTTCCGTCATTGATAAAACAGGACGTTGAAAGTGTTTCGGCTTTGAGTTCGATATAGTTCCTGAACAGATCGTAGAACATGTATTGAACATCTTTCCCTGCGACCTCGCTATAGGTGAGATAGTATTTTTTCAATACCGGGATCTCGCGTTCCAATTCATCTTTTGGCAGGAATGTATATTCTTTTCCGTCGATGGTATAGCACATCAGTTGTTCGACGGTCCCGTTGCCGTCGAAGTCTTTGACATATAATTTCAACGGTCCGTTCTTTCCCGCCCATAGTTTGGAGTTGTGGCCCCAATTGCCGACCAACAGATCGGGATGACCGTCGCCATTCACATCCGTCGCCAAAACGGTCTGCCAAAGACCCGTGGAGTTCGGAATATCGTGCTCCGAGAATTTTCCATGATGGTTGATAAAGACCTTGACGGGCATCCATTCTCCCGTGACGATCAGATCGGGCCATCCGTCGTTATTGACATCCGCAAACCGGGCGCTGGTGACGGTTCCAAGACGTGTCAGGGGCATAACGCTATCCGATGTAATATCGAATTTGCCATGCCCGTTATTTAGCATTAAATACGATTTCATGGGGGTTCCGAATGCGGTACCCTCTGTCCTGGAAAGCGTTCCGATAAAGACGTCCATATCGCCGTCATGGTCTACATCGGCAACTGCAACACATGATTTATTGTACAGCTGCTGGACCATAAAATCGGGACTGGCCTTGAAATGCCCATGGCCGTCGTTGATGAATAAGCGATCCTGTAAGAATAAAGGAGAGTTGATGGAAGGCTCGTTGCCTCCGCTGATGACAAGCAGATCCTGAAAGCCGTCGCCGTTGGCGTCAAAGAAGACGGCATCTACGTCTTCGCAAAATTTGAATTTCGCAAATTCGGCCGTATCGAGGGGTTTGAAATTGCCATCTGGTTCCTGCATCATCAGGGCGCCGGCATGGCCGCGGGCGCCGCAAACATAAAAATCGCTCAGGCCATCGTTATTGATATCGCCGACGGCCACCTTCGGGCCCCGCGTGCTTTCCAAATGCGGCAGGAGCATTTGGACGGCGAAATCATTGAAATTGTTCTCGATATGTTTCCAATCGCATTTTATGTTCGCGGTTATATTCTCCAGTTGCGGCGGCCTTGGCGGGAAATGCTCGGGGTAGTTGAAATGACCGGCTGCCCCGGTTTGATCACAGGTATCGATCTTATTGATCGCCGGGTTTTTGATGAGCTGGTATTTCTGGTCGGGCCAGACGATCAGCAGGCTATCCACAGTCAGGCTGTCCAATCCGAAATGTAACCGGGTATCGGACGAGGACTGAAAACCGCGGGTCAGCATCAATTCTTCGTATTGTGTCACCGGCTTATGACTGGTGTTATGTGAAAACAACCACGCCTTGGCGCCGATACCGAATTTGTTCATGCCGGTCCCTTTGAATGCGATATTCAAAAAATCTTTTGGCTGCGATGTATTCTTTAAAACCACGGCCGGCTGGTCGATGCAGTTGATCACCAGGTCGAGATTTCCGTCATTGTCCAGATCGGCATAAGCCGCTCCGTTGAAATAACCTTTCATCTTTCGGGTCCCCCAGTCTCCGCTGACGTCTGTAAATCCTTTGTCGAGGTTGCCTTTAAAAAGGAATGGATGGGAGGAACCGTCGGGCATTTTGGCAATGGTCTGTTCGTCGAATTCATCCGACGAATTGCGGTTGACATGCGCCGCCAGGTCCGAAACGAACCGCACATAATCCAGATCGGTCGGTCGCTTTACGATCCCGCTCGAAATGAACAGATCTTTTTTTCCATCGTTGTCAAAATCGGCAAATAAGGGGCACCAGCTCCAGTCCGTCGCGCTGACACCATCCATCAGGGCAACATCGCTGAAGCTTTGTCCGCTGCCATTATTCGTTTGCAAACAATTCCTCGAAACCTGGTCCTGGAAGCCATGACCCTTGATCTTATATTTATAGATCTCCGGATTTTCTTCGCTGCCATAAGTCTTTACGGTTTTTTCATCGGGGGGCAGCATGTCTACGGTGATGATATCAGGTTCCCCGTCATTGTTGTAATCGGCTATATCGTTACCCATGCTGAACCTGGAATAATGTCCAAAATGTTTTGCTCCGCTCTCGGTAAAAGTTCCATCCCCGTTATTGATATAATAATAGTCGTTCTCGTGAAAATCGTTACCGATATAGATATCGTCGAAACCGTCATTGTTCAGGTCTGCAACCGAAACACCCAAACCATATCCCAGGTCGCTTTGATAGATGCCTGCCTGTGCCGATACGTCGGTAAATTTTCCGGTAGTGCTAAGATCGTTTCTGTACAAACGGCCGCCGGCATTGGGGTCGAACTTCCTTCGCCTGCTCGTATCGCTCAGATTCTCGTTCGGATGATGCGATTGATTTAATATAAAACAATCCAGGTCGCCATCGTGATCGTAATCGAAGAAAACGGCCTGTCCGGAGAAGGCGGCCAGGTCCAGCCCGTATTTTTTGGAGCTTTCGGTAAAGGTGCCGTTACCATTGTTGATGAATAATTCATTATGGCCCTTCAGGCCGTGCTCGCCCTGGACCGCGCAAACATAGATATCCAACAGTCCGTCGCCGTTGACATCGGCCATCGTCGAGCCGGTGCACCAATCGGACGTTCCGGCCACTCCGGCCTTTTCCGTGATGTCTTCGAATTCGAAATTGCCCTTATTCAAAAAGAGTTTGTTGCCGCCTTTATGATTGGCGGTAAAATAGATGTCGGGCAGCCCGTCGTTATTGATGTCGCCGATGGATACGCCGCCGCCATTGTAGTAGTACAGGAAATATAAGATCCCGAAGGCTTTGTGCTTTTCGAGTGTATTGGTGAAATGGATATTGGAATGCGAAGCAGAGACAGTTTCGAACAACGTCTTTGGTTTACAGGAGAAAAAACCCAGTATTGTCAATAACCCAAGCGAAAAAAGGCAAACCTTTCTCATGAACCTGTTATTTTCGTGCGCTTAGAATTTGGTTAGAAATATTCTTATATACGGCTATATAGTGCGAACGCATATGTGCCGATGTCGGGATCGATTGGCCATTGCGGATCACCATGATCGCTTTCGACGCTTCTTCCGGCATATGGCAAGATATGCAATTCGTTCGTAACACATCCCGGCTGACGGATGACGCCAGTTTACAATCGGTGTGAGAGGAACTGCTGTGACATGTTTCGCAGGAAACATAGAATTGCGCCGCCTGTGCGCTTTGGTTTTTATGCGCGTCATGACAGGTGAGGCAGGTCATCGTGCTATTCCTGAAGCATTTACTGGCCGCAAGCATGCCATATTGATTGCCGTGTACATCGATGTCCGAAACAGGCCTTCCCGTATCCTCCCGAAAGAAGTCGAAGAGCTTATCGCCCGGCTGAAACGTGAATGAAGGTTTGGATTTTGAAAGTCTGCCGCCATGGCAATACCTGCACAGATCGAGGCTTTGCTGGCGGGTTCCCTTCGCGGGGTTAAAAATGGCGTGGCCGGTCTTCTCTTCGGGATTCTTGTCGTGGAAGGCGATGTGCTCTGCCCCCGGACCATGACATTTTTCGCATTCGACTCCAAGGATATAATTGGTTTTGGAAAACTCATCTGCTTTGGAATCCTTATTTGTGATGTCCTGAAAATATGTGGAATGGCATTCAAGACAGCGCGAGGTGATCGGTCTGTTAAAACCCGCTTTCCGGGAATACCCGGGGCTGATCGTCCATTCGTTGGTTTCGGTGAACCAGGTCAGTGGTAATTCAAACAAATAATTTTGGAACCAGTAGATGCTTGTCTGGCCGCGTTTGCCCGATCCCACGATGATATCGAACGGCCTGGAGAGTCTCGGGACGCCGGATACATAGGCGGTCTGAAAGAAGCTATCCTGCTTTTTTTCTGCGGCAATAAAAAGGTCGTCGTTGAGATAGAATTTATTAGCGCTGTCGAAGTCGCCTTTTAAGGTTTGCCTCGTTGCCGCAACGGTGGTCAGATGATGGAAGGATTGCAGATGTTGCTCATAGATATCTGCGTGGCAACGAGCGCAGGATTGCGAGCCTGCATATTGAATTTGTGTGGAGGCGTCAGGCGTCTTTTTATTCTGAGA
>DASYSV010000571.1:0-3479 GCA_036010185.1 Puia sp. | reverse complement strand
CGGAACTATAATTTCGAATGGACCTTCAACAGCCAGGCCTCGCGCGAGTCCATGGCGCATTTCCTGGACAGTATACCCAATGGATATTGGGTGACGTTCAAGAACGTACCCTCGTATGTGGTATCGGCGAATCAGTATGCTTCCGACTGGGCGGCCGATACGCTGGTGTACGGAAAAGGGAACACTCTTTATGACAAATTGAAGGCTTTGGGTCTGACGATCGATTCTTTCAGCCGGCCGCGGGTGTTCCTGGCGATCTTCAAAAAGGGCGATCCCACCTTTGCCCTGCAGCAGAAGTGGTCGGTGAAAGACACCGATGCCATCACGATGGAGTCATTCTGTCCGGGTCCGATATACCAGGGCTCGCTGGCCTCACCGAAATGGGGTCCCGCAAAGGCCTGGAGCACGGTGCATTGGAGGGGAGCGGATCCGGTCAATTCGACAACGGATACGGTGGGTGTGCAGGTGGTAGGGATCGACACGTTGGGAAATTCCACGCCATTGTTCAGGATGAGCCGAAGTCAGCAGGATCTGAATATTTCAACCATCAATGCGAAGCAGTATCCCTATTTGCAGTTGAAGTTGTCGACCTATGATTCGGTCCATGGGGCGCCCTATCAGCTGCAGAATTGGCGGGTCAACTATACACCCGTGCCGGAAGGCGCGCTGGCGCCGAATATCCTGTTGAAGGGACCGGACACGGTGACATTGGGACAGCCGATGGATTTCGCAATTGCCTTCAAGAATGTCAGCCAGTATGCGTTCGACAGTTTGAAGATCCAGCTGTACGTATTGGATAAGAGCAATGTCATGCATCCTATCAACATGCCGCGAAGGAAGCCGCTGATCAGCGGAGATACCGTGACGCTGGAATACCTGATCGATACGAAGACGCTGTCGGGCCAGAATTCCATCTATGTGGAATTCAACCCCGGCGGGGATCAGCCGGAACAGTTCACGTTCAACAATTTCATGTACAAGAGCTTTTTCGTCAAAGGGGACAGCCGTGCGCCGACGATGGACGTCACTTTCGACAACGTGCATATATTGAACAATGACATCGTCTCGGCCAAACCGCATATCCAGATCAGGCTGCAGAGCCTGTCGCAATACCTGCTGCTGACGGATACATCGACGATCCAGGTGCAGGTGCGTTTCCCGGATGGGTCGATGCATAACTATGGATTCAGTTCCGATACTTTGCGATTCACTCCGGCTAGCGGAAGCAATAACAATGTCGCCATCGTGGATTTCTATCCGGCCTTTACCAACCAGATCAACCCGCAGGGGGATACCTATCAGCTGATCGTCACCGGTAAGGATGAATCGGGGACTATGGCTGGGGCCACGCCCTATAAGGTGGATTTCCAGATCATCACGAAGGCGATGATCTCGAATATGCTCAACTATCCCAATCCTTTCACGACTTCGACGAGATTCGTGTTCACGATCACCGGCAGCGAGGTGCCGCAGAACATCAAGATCCAGATCATGACGATCACCGGGAAGGTGGTTCGTGAGATAACCAGGGAAGAGCTGGGTCCGTTGCATGTCGGGCGAAACATTACCGAATTCGCGTGGAATGGTACGGATATGTACGGACAGCGCCTGGCCAATGGCGTATATTTGTATCATGTCGTGACGAACCTGAACGGGAAATCGCTGCAGAAGTATACGGGTGCCGGGGATAATACCGATAAATTTTTCAATAACGGGTATGGGAAGATGTATCTGATGAAGTAAAATGAAAGAAGCCGGAAGAAAAAAGAGCCTGATCAGGCGGGTAGCGTATGTCTTATACCTGTTTGTCGCCGTGTTTTTGTTGCTGGAGGTGGCGTTGCGCATTTATAATCCTTTCCATTTCCGGCTAAAGGGTGACAAGATATTGTTACCCGTGAACGTGCGGGAGACGATCACTAACCGGATCAATCCCAAGCTGGACGCGACGATCGTCAATACCCGCAATAGTCTGGGTTTTCGGGGTCCCGAGCCGCCGGCGGATTGGGGGCGGCATCTTACTTTGATCACCATCGGAGGCAGTACGACCGAATGTCATTTTCTCAATGATGACAAGACCTGGCCTTATTTGCTGGGCCGTGATCTGTCCGATTCCTTTCGCGACGTCTGGTTGAACAATGCCGGGCTGGACGGACATTCCACCTTCGGACATCGGGTTTTGCTGAATGACCATATCAAGCAGCTGCGGCCGTCGGTGGTTGTGT
Organism: Puia sp.; assembly: GCA_036010185.1. Taxonomy (GTDB): domain Bacteria; phylum Bacteroidota; class Bacteroidia; order Chitinophagales; family Chitinophagaceae; genus Puia. Next base: position 1,257 of record DASYSV010000571.1, on the reverse strand, counting down.
TCCTGACGGGTATCAATGACGTGGAGACGGATGTGCCGTCCTTCCATGACAAATTGAATACGCGGAATGCTTATCCCGACTTTCGGCATTGGCTTTTCAATAATAGCGAGGTGTTGGCGCTGGGATTGAATTTCGTGAGGGGTTGGCGGGCGCAACGGTTCAACAATACTACGAATGACATGCTGGTATTGGATAGTGGGCGGCGGTTGCCGTTGCAGGAGACGGTGATGGGTAAGCGCCTGGCGGAGCAAGCGGGATTTTTGAAGGGATACAGGCAGCGGTTGGAGGATCTGGCGGATACCTGTCTGGCGTGGCATATTGTTCCGGTGTTCATGACACAGCCTAATCAGTTTGGTTTCGGGAGGGACCCGCTGACAGGTGCCGACCTGGCGCTGTATCCTGTGGACCCGCATGACAGCGGTCTCAATGGGGCATTGATGTGGCGGATATTGGAACGTTATAATGACGTGGTCCGTGAGATTGGCGCGGAGAAGCAGGTGCCGGTGATCGATCTGGCGCGGATGATGCCGAAGAACAGCCTGTATTTTTATGATATGTCACATTTTACGAATCGCGGAGCGGAGAAGGTGGCTTCGCTGATCTCAGGTCCGCTGACCGTCATTCTACGGCGGGATTTCGCGCGTTTTGTACGTTAGCATTCTTTTTCAACCTAAGGAAGGGTCGTTCGAAATAATAATAGCTGAGGCAGGCCGTGGCGGCCGTGATCAGCAGGCATGTTATTGCCGAGCCGATAGCGGAGAGGCGGCTATGCTCTTCGGTTCCCGCGGCAAGCCAGCTTCTGATATGGGGACCTGCGATTTGATAAATGAGAAAATGAAAGACGTACAGTCCAAAGGATATTTTTCCGATGAAACGAAGAATGGGGTTGCTTAGGATCCTTGTCAGGATGGAATTCGGGTATGCGACCGAGCGATGGATCAGGCATGCCGCGAAGAGGGCGAGCAGGCTGTAGCCCGCGGTCTCGAAAAAGGGATGCCATGGATATGGGGGCCGGATCGCGATGAAGGCAATCATCAGTGAGAACCCGCTGAGAAGGAAGATGGCGTTGAATGTGCGGCGGGGGATCTGTTTTCCTTCGAAGTGCAATTGGGTGAGGGTGGCGCCCAATACCAGCGAATCCATGCGGAACACGGTATTGAAATAAAAAAATGTTTGGCTGTCCTGGTGTGGCTGAAGATAGAACCAGGTGCATCTTAGGATAAGGATCGCGAAGAACAGGGCAGTCAGAAATCCGAG
>DASYSV010000564.1:0-4475 GCA_036010185.1 Puia sp. | reverse complement strand
AGAATTTCGTGTCCGCGTAATTCGAGCCACCTCATATTGCATGAAAATTCTACTTGCTTTCGTTGTGATAATACTATCTCTCCCGGCAATTGCCCAGCAGAAGAATCAGTATAATACGCAAATTGACAGCGCAGGAACTGTAAACATTTATGGCAATGGCACTACAATAATCGGGAAGATAATAGTAGCAGCACAGTCAAAATTATATCTATCAAGTATTTCACACAAGCAAGTGGCAATAGATACGGTGGAAACTTTGATTAAATTCGAGACAGACGGCTTTTATCCGATTTATAGTCCTGAAATTATTCTCAGATTTGATAAACGAATTTATAGCATGGATTGGGGCGGTGAAGGATCGGGATATATGACTTCAGCTGGAATACATACAGACTCGCTTGGTGGTATTTGGAAGGCCCAACAATTTACCGGAAGACTGCTAAACGCCGTAATACGAAGTAAGGTTCCTCTTTTCGTGTCGGTTTATGGCGTTGCACGGAAGAGAAATTAACGACCAATGTTTACCGTTCCAGCATCTCTAAAATGCGTATTGTAAGTGTATGTCACTTTGGTCGGAGTGCCATTTGAAATATCAATGTGAAAGCTATCAAGCAACGTCCTCTCTATTTTTGCCCACCGGATTGTGTCGTTGCCGTGTTCGATGGCTAGAGCACGTAAATCCGTCTTTAACGAATCTATTGTGAGCGAATCCGTTTTTCTCTGCTGCGCGTTCTTTTCATCTTTCACATTGTCACGATTGGTTTTATCTATTCCTAGGCCAACTAAAATTATTATTAAACCTAGGACACCGATAACATATTTCTTTTTTTGTTTTATTTCAGGAATAAAAATCAAGGACAGCAGAAGGGCGAATGCCCCTAGAAATGAGTTCATATAATCTGAGATTGTTCCCCACATACTTAGAATTTTAGAATGCTAAATTAGCAGGGAGTGGTTAAAGAATGAAAGGTCTTTTAACCCTGTTTGAAGATTTGTGTAGTTCCTGTTCTAATTAGTAGCCAGATGGCTAAACGATAATGGGTCTTAACGTGCCAACTTTTCAAGGTATTTGTAGTGTTTTTACACAACACATTGAAAACCTGAAACATCGAAACTGAGACACTACCGGCAGCGAACATCTGATCTAGCCGATATTGACAAAACTGCATCTGTTTTGTAACCCAAAAAGATGGAGCTTTGCGGGATCAAAATAGGCATCATGGAAAATTTTAGAGAAGAAAGTCTGGACCCGGCGAATTGGGACGAGATGCGGCGGCTGGGGCATGAGATGGTCGATACGATGATGGATTATCTGCAGGCGGTGGGACAGCGGCCGGCCTGGCAAAAGCCTCCGGAGGACATTATGAAGAGTTTGCGGCAGCCGGTACCGATGGAGGGTCAGGACATACGGGAGGTATATGCCGAATTCATGACGAAGGTGTTGCCATATAACCTGGGCAATGTACATCCGCGTTTCTGGGCATGGGTGCAGGGTGGCGGCACGCCGGTGGGGATGATGGCAGATATGCTCGCCAGTGGGATGAACTCGAATTTGGCGATCGGCGATCAGGCGCCGGTGTATATCGAGCGGCAGGTGCTGGATTGGAGCAAGGAGCTGTTTGGTTTTCCGTTGGAGGCGGGCGGGATACTCACAAGCGGAGCTTCGATGGCGAATATTACCGCGCTGGTCGTGGCGAGGAACCAGTTCTCGGCAAGCATCAAACGGTCAGGGCTGCAGGATCAGGGCGGCATCCTCACGATATACGGATCGGCGGAGACGCACAACTGTCTGATCAAAGGTGTGGAAGCCATCGGGATCGGCAGCGATCATTTCCGGCAGGTGCCGGTGGACGGCAACTTCATGATCCGGACCGATCTGCTGAAGAAGATGATCGCCGCGGACCGCCGGAAGGGTTATCAGCCGATGTGCATCGTGGGCAATGCGGGGACGGTCAATACCGCTGCGGTCGATGACCTTGAGGCGCTGGCGGACATCGCGCGCCAGGAAAAATGCTGGTTCCATGTCGACGGCGCCTTCGGGGCCATTCCGAATATCCTTCCTGAATGGAAGCCTCGACTGAAGGGTTTGGAGCATGCCGACAGCCTCAGCTTCGACTTCCACAAATGGCTGTACATGAATTATGAGGTCGGGTGCGTACTGATCCGGGATGGGGCGGCGCACCGGGAGGCTTTTTCGGCGCCAGCCTCATATCTGCTGACGCATGAGCGCGGGATGGCCGCGGGGCCTGAGCCGTTTGCAACCTATGGGTTGGAGCTGTCGAGGGGATTCAAGGCCCTCAAGGTTTGGATGTTGCTGAAGGAACATGGCATCGAAAAATATAGCCGGATGGTGCGTCAAAATCTCGAACAGGCGCAGTATCTCGGATCGCTGGTTCAGGGGTCGGCAGAGCTGCAGCTGCTGGCGGAGGTGTCTATGAATATAGTTTGTTACAGATGGAATCCCGGGGGCATCGGCGGCGATCAGCTGAATGCTGTGAATAAGGAGATATTGATGCGGCTGCAGGAAGAGGGGATCGCGGCGCCGTCGTACACCCTGCTGGATGGGAAATACGCGATACGCGTGTGTATCACCAATCACCGGAGCAGGAGAGAGGATTTCGAGGTGCTGGTGAGGGAAACGATGAGGGTAGGGAGAGAGGTGGTCGGATCAAACCGGGTTCCTGCTCGATTCGCGGGAGATGAGTTTCGTTCTTAATTTGAATACGCGGTTCTTGTTCTTCTTGTTTTTGATCTCGTCGATGAGGACCCCGATCGCCAGCTTGCCGACTTCGTAGCCTGGCTGCATCACGGTGGTCAATGTGGGATCGATCAACCGGCTCGCGGGGTCGTCGTTGAAACCTACCACTTTAATATCTTGCGGGACATGAATGCCGTGCTTTTTCAGGTATTGGATCGCGGCGATGGCGGAGAGATCGTTGACGGCGAACAGCCCGTCGGGCAGGGTCTTCAGCCGCATCAATTTTTTGGTGGCGATCTGGGCGTCGTCCTCGAAGGAGTTGCAGGGGATGATCAACTTTTTTTCGACGGCAATCCCGTGCTTCTTCAAGGCCTCGACATAACCATTCAGCCGATTGGCCGACACCGACAATTCAGTCGGCCCGCAGAAGTGCGCGACGCGCCGGCATCCTCTCCGGATGAGGTGCTCGACTGCCTTGAACGCCCCTTCGAATTCATCGACGATGACCCGGGTCACCGGCAGGCCGGCAAGAATACGATCGAACTGTACAATCGGTATTCCGTGATTAAGCACTTCTTCGAAAACGGAACTGTCCTTTGTCTCTTTGGATATAGAGATGAGTAATCCATCGACATGACAGGCGAGCAACTTCTCCATGCTCTTCCGCTCGAGCGCGGCGGTTTCGTTGCTCTGGCAGAACATGAGGTAATAATCGTTTTCGTTGGCTACATCCGTCATCCCGCACAGCGCCTGCGAGAAGTAATGCGAGTAGATCGTTGGCACGACGACCCCGATGATCTTCGTCTGCTGTTTGACGAGGCTCTGAGCGAAATAATTCGGCGAATAATGCAACTCGGTAGCGAGCCGAACCACTCTTTCCCTTGTATCGCGGTTGACGTCACCTGTATTCCGAAGCGCTCTCGAGACTGTTGCGATCGAGACGTTCAATCTCTGCGCCAGCTCCTTTATGGTGATGTTCTGTTTGCTCATTTGTTGCTCAAGGTAGCATACAAAAATACTTTTTTTCCGAAAACGTTTACGGTCGCCGGCTGGCAATTTAACGCCCGGAAGCAGACTTTCCGGATGAGATTGCGCTAATTTCGAACCACTGAAAATCTCGAGCTAAGAAATAATTAACGCCGCCAAATGAAAAAATGGTCCCTATTGATTGTTGCCAAACTACTATTTATGAGTAATCCTATTGTTGCCCAATCCTCCCTGAATCAACTTTCTTATCTGCGCAACCGATACCCTCTGCATCCGAAAGCCTATTTGTCCTTACCCTTCGGGACTATCAAGCCTAAAGCCTGGCTATTCGATCAGCTGGTGTCCATGAAGAATGGCATGTGCGGTAATCTCGACAAGCTATACCCCGCCGTTCTGGGTAAAAGGAACGGTTGGCTGGGTGGCGACGGGGACGTCTGGGAGCGCGGACCCTATTGGCTGGACGGGTTGGCTCCCCTGGCTTTTATTCTCGACGATGCCGGGCTGAAGGCTAAACTGCAGCCATGGATCGAGTGGTCGATCGCCAACCAGCAACCCGACGGCTATTTTGGTCCGATGCCGCCGAAAAAGGAACCTGCGCCGGAGCCGGGTCTGCAACGGGACAGGGCCAGGGACTGGTGGCCGAAGATGGTGATGTTGAAAGTACTTCAGCAATATTATCTCGGAACCGGCGACCAGAGAGTCATACAATTGATGCTACGCTATGCGCGCTACCAATTGAAAACGCTGCCCGATACCCCGTTGGGGCATTACTCCTGGTGGGGTGCACAGC
>DASYSV010000514.1:0-15313 GCA_036010185.1 Puia sp. | reverse complement strand
CTTGGCGAATTCCACGATCAGGATCGCATTCTTGGCGGACAGACCGATCAGCGTGATCAGTCCAATCTGCGCATATACATTATCGGTGAGCGAAGGAGCAAGCCACAAGGCAAGAATGGCGCCGAATGCGCTGATAGGGACGGCCAGCATCACCGACAGTGGTATCGACCAGCTTTCATATAAAGCTGCCAGGAACAGGAAGACGAAGATGATACAAAAGAGGAAGATATACACCGTCATCGAGCCTGCCTTGATCTCCTCGTAGCTAAGCCCCGAGAAATCATAGGTGTAACCGCGTGGCAGATACTTAGCCGCCAGTTTCCTCAGGTCATCGATGCTTTGCCCGCTGCTATAGCCGGGAGGGATCGAGCCCTGGACCTCCGCCGACCGGAAGATATTGAAATGGGTGATCAACGGAGCCGCCTGCGAAGGTTTATAGCTGATGAGAGTAGACAGCGGCACCATCGAATCGCGCGAGTTCCGGACATAGTATTTGTCCATATCCCCGATCAATGCACGGTAGGCCGTATCGGCCTGCATCACGACGTGAAAAGTGCGATCGTAGAGTGTGAAGTTGCCGATGAACAGGCTACCCATGAAGGCCTGCATGGTCTGGAATACCTGTGAAATGTTCACCCCCATCTTCTGGCACTTTTCGCGGTCGACCGTGAGGTCATAGCTGGGCGTATGCGCCGAGAAATAGCAAACGGCCGTAGACGTAGAGGGGTTCTTTTTGGCTTCCGCCACAAACCGGTTCACTGCTTTCTCGAAGGTGTAAATATCATCCGTGGAGCTGCCTTGTTCTATCTCGAAGGTGAAACCCGCCGAAATGCCGATACCACGGATCGGCGCCGGCTGTATGACGTGGATCGATGCATTCTTTATGCCTGCCCTGGCGAACCGTTTATACAGTTCGGTGCTGATGCCGGGCCATTGGGTCTGGGGTGTGGTACGCTGATCCCACGGTGTCAGCATTACAAAAAAGGAGCCGGCATTCGAGGTCGCGCCACCGTTGAGAATGTTGAAGCCGGACACGGCCACATAATGCAGGATACCGGGTGTCGAGTTGACGACCTTCATCATCTTTTGCATGACGTCCACGCTCTGTGTGGTTGCGCTCGCATCGGCCAGTTGAAAGGTGATATACACCCGGCCGCCGTCCTCCGACGGCACGAAGCCCGAGGGCTTCGTACGGAAAAGATAGAAGGCGCCGACACAGATCCCCGCCAGCACCAGTACGGTAATTCCCGAATATTTGATGCTCCGCCGGACGCCATGGACATAACGATAGGTGAAGGCAGAGAATCCTTTTTCGAACGAAGCGAAGAATTTGTCTACCCAGTTCTTTTTCTTGTGCGGATTGTGCGGCTTCAGCAGTAGGGTACACAGCGCAGGTGTCAGCGACAGCGCTATAAAAGCGGAGAGGATCACCGAGATGGCGATGGTGATGGCAAATTGCTGGTAGAGCCGGCCTACAATGCCCGGAATAAAGCCCACCGGCACGAATACCGCCGCCAGGATCAGGGCGATGGCCACCACGGGCGCAGAGATCTCCTTCATGGCCTGATAGGTAGCCTCTTTCGCGGACATATGCTGCTCATCGATATAATGCTGCACCGCCTCGACAACAATTATAGCATCGTCTACGACGATGCCGATGGCCAGCACAAAGCCAAACATGGTCAGCGTATTGATGGTGAATCCCAGCGGGATGAAGAAACAAAACGTACCCAAAATGGACACGGGAATGGCGAAGATCGGAATGATCGTCGACCTCCAGTTTTGCAGAAAAAGCAATACGACCAGCGCCACCAGAGCCAGCGCCTGCAGCAACGTTTTTTCCACTTCATCCATCGAGACGCGAATGATCGTGATGGCCTCGAAAGGGATCTTATAGTCGACGTCATTGGGGAAGGTCTTTTTCAGCTCGGCCAGCTTTGCATACACCGCGTCGGCCGTCTCGAGAGCATTGCTGCCGGGCGCCTGGTAGATCATCAGCAGCGAACAGCGCTTTCCATCCACGAAGGCATTGCTGCTAAATGTAAATTTTCCAAGCTCTACCCGGGCTACGTCTTTCAGATAGACCATGGCGCCCGTTTTGGGATTGGTCTTGACGACGATCTTTTCATAATCCTCAGGCTTATTGAGCATACCGTTCACGAGAATGTTCAGCTCATAGGATTGCGATATATGCTGCGGCGGCGCTCCGGCCGAACCGGCGGCGACATACTGATTCTGTGCATTGACGGCGGCGGACACGTCGGATGGCGTGACATGGTAGGAAGCCATTTTTTGCGGATCCATCCAGATACGCATTGCAAACTGATCCGTCCGGGCCTGCACGTCACCGACACCCGGAACGCGCAGGATCGCGTCCTGGATGAACACGCTGGTATAGTTGTCGAGGAAGGTAATATTATGCGAACCTTTGGGGGAATAGATCGCCACCAGCAGCAGCTGATCCGGGTTGCTGGCGCGGACCGTCATGCCTAATTTGCTGACCACGGAGGGCAGCATCGGCGATGCGATCCCCTCGCGGTTCTGGACGTTGAGCGCGGCTACCTTTACATTGGTCCCGACGCGGAAGGTCACGCGGACATTGACACCGCCGCTATTGGTACTCGTGCTCTGCATGTATTCCATGCCGGGCGTACCGTTGACCTGTTCTTCGACGGGAATGGCCACGGTTTGCTCCACCGTCTCCGCGTCCGCCCCGGTATAGCTGCCTCTGACCGAGACGCTGGGCGGCGAGATATCGGGATACTGGTCCACGGCCAGGTTGAAGATGGAGATGACACCTGAGATCACCAGCACCAGCGAGATCACGATCGCTGTAACGGGCCGTTTGATAAAGGTATTTGCAATCATCCCTGCTGTGGTTTATTCTCATCGCCCTGTTGACTATTCTGCTTACGCGATCTTGCCAATTCGAATTCCAGTTCCGGATCGATGTTCTGCGCTTCGACCTTCCGTGACTTTTCCATAAGTTCTTCATGATGCGCCCGCAGCCAGGCCAGCCTTTCCTTGCCGTAGGACATGCGGGTAATGACCACGTAAAGTACAGGTACGATGAAGATCGCGATGGTGGAAGCGGCGGTCATCCCGCCAAGCACCGTATACCCGATCGTCCTTCGCGCCACCGCGCCCGCTCCGCTGGCCAGCACCAACGGCAAGACACCCAAAATAAATGCCAGCGATGTCATGACGATCGGACGCAGCCTCAGTTTCACCGCCTCCAGCGTGGATTGGATCAGCTCTTCTCCGCGGTCTACCCGCACTTTGGCAAATTCCACGATAAGAATGGCATTCTTGGCTGCCAGACCGATCAGGGTGATGAGGCCGATCTGGGCATAGACATTATCGGTGAGGCTCGGCACGAGGAAAAGCGTAAAGATCGCTCCGAACGCGCCCACCGGTACAGCCAGCAGGACGGAGAAGGGGACCGACCAACTTTCGTATAAAGCCGCCAGGAACAGGAAGACGAAGGTGATCGAGAACAGGAAGATATAGATCGTAGTCGAACCTGCCTTGATCTCCTCATAGGACAGACCGGAGAACTCATAGTTGTACCCTTCGGGCAGTACCCTGTTCGCGATCGCGATGAGCGAGTCGGTCGCCTGGTTGCTGCTAAAGCCTGCCGCGGGGCCGCCGTCGATCTCGGCAGACCGGAAAATATTGAAATGCTGGATCAGCGGCGCCGTCTCCGCAGGCGTATACGTACACAGAGTGCTCAGGGGCACCATCGTACTGTCCTGATTGCGGACATAGTATTTGTTCATATCCGTGATCAGTGCCCGGTAATTGGTATCCGCCTGCACGACGACATGGAAAGTGCGGTTGTATTCGGTAAAATCATTGATGTAGAGACTACCCATGAACGCCTGGATCGTCGTGAATACATCGCCGACATTGACGCCCAGCTTCTCGCATTTTTCGCGGTCCACCTTAAGGTTGTAGCCGGGGGTATTGGCGGAATAAAAACTATAGGCGCCGGTAATGGCCGGGTTCCTGTTCACCTCGGCAACAAATTTATTGACCACGCGCTGGAAGGCCTGAAGATCATCGCTGGTACTCCGTTGTTCGATCTGCATGCTGAAACCGACTGTTTCACCGACACCGGGGATAGGGGAGGGGGGAATGACCTCGGCATTGGCATTCCGGATCCCTGCATCCGCGATCCTTTTATTCAGCACCCCGATGATGCCGGGCACCTGCTCGCTCTTTTTGTCCCGCTCGTCCCAGGGCCTGAGCTGGATATAGATCGTTCCGGCATTGGAGTTGGACGCATTGTTGACGACATTGAGACCCGACAGGGCGGCATAATGCGCCACGCCGGGCGTATTTGACACGACATCCATGAGCCTGTTCATCACGTCCACGCTCTGGGCGGTGGACGATGCGGGTGGAAGCTGAAAGGTGACATACAGATTTCCGTCGTCCTCGGAAGGAATAAAACCGGTGGGCTTTTTCAGGAAAAAGAACCAGGCGCCGATACAGATCACGACCAATAGTACGATGATCCACCGGAAACCAGTGATGCTCCGGTCCACTCCATTTTTGTATCGCTGCGTAAGCCTGTCGAACCAGTGGTTAAAGTGTTCGAATCCTTTGCTCAGCCCGCGTTTCTTTTTGTTGGGGTCCGTAGGTTTCAGCAGCAGCGTGCACAAGGCGGGCGTCAATGACAGTGCGATGAAAGCGGAAAGGATCACCGAAATGGCGATGGTGATCGCAAACTGCTGGTACAGCCGGCCGACGATACCCGGTATGAATCCCACCGGCACGAAGACAGCAGCCAGGATCAGCGCGATGGCTACCACCGGCGCGGAGATATCCTTCATCGCCACGTAGGTCGCTTCCTTGGGTGACATTCCTTCCTCATCCATATAGTGCTGCACCGCCTCCACCACGATGATGGCGTCGTCTACGACGATACCGATAGCCAGCACGAAGCCGAACATGGTAAGGGTATTGATGGTAAAGTTCAGCGGATAGAAGAAAATGAACGTGCCGACGATCGATACCGGGATAGCCAGGATCGGAATCAGCGTGGAGCGGAAACTTTGCAGGAATACGAATACCACCAGCACCACGAGACCGAGGGTCAGGAATAAGGTCCGGACGACATCCGCCATCGAGACCTTCACGACGGTAACGGCTTCGAAGGGTATGGAGTATTCGACATCGGCCGGGAAGCTCTGACGCAGCAAAGCCAGCTTTTTATAAATGCCGCCCGCCGTCTCGAGGGCATTACTGCCCGGCGCCTGGTAGATACGCAGGATGGAGGCCCGGTGTCCGTCTACGAAAGAGTTACTGCTGAATGTGAATTTGCCCAGCTCGACCCGCGCCACGTCTTTCAGATAGACCAATTCCCCCCGTGCCGGGTTGTTTTTTACAATAATGTTCTCAAACTCCGATACCTTACTCAGACGACCGTTCACCAAAATGCCGATCTCGAACGCCTGTGCCCTGGATTGCGGCGGCACGCCGGCAGAGCCCGCAGCGACCTGTACGTTCTGCGAATTCAGTGCACTGATGATGTCCTGCGGCATCAGGTTATGCGACGCCATTTTTTGCGGGTCCATCCAAACGCGCATACTGAAGTCATCGGTGGACCGCGAGATGCTCCCCACACCCGGAACACGCAGCAGCGCGTCCTGGATAAAGATATTGGTATAATTGTCGAGGAACGTGATGTCATGCGTCCCTTGCGGCGCATACACGGCGATCATCATGAGCTGACTGGGGTTGATGGCGCGCACCGTGACGCCCAGGCGGCTGGCCACTGCGGGCAGGAGGGGATTGGCTATGCTCACGCGGTTCTGCACGTCCAGAGTGGCGATATCGACATTCGTCCCGATCCCGAAGGTGACGTTCATGGACAACAGGCCGTTGTTCGTGCTGTTGCTCTGCATGTATTCCATTCCCGGACTGCCGTTAACCTGCTCTTCGATCGGGGTTGCCACCGTTTGCTCCACGGTCTGTGCGTCGGCGCCGGTAAACTGGGCATTCACCTGGACCACCGGAGGCGTGATATCCGGATACTGGTCGATCGGCAGGGTCAGGATGCAAATAGCGCCGGCGATCACCAACACGATGGAGACGACCATCGCAGTTACCGGACGCTTGATAAATGTATTCGCAATCATACGAGGAAATGAAATTAATGTTTCGCCGGGCCCGCATTGATCCTGGAGCCTTCGTGGATCGCCTGTACTCCGTCCAGAACGATGCGGTCGCCGGCATTGACCCCGGATTTGATCACGACATTGGGGCCTACGGTCTCTCCGAGCTCCACCTTTTTCTGGAACGCGCGCAGCTCCGGGGTCCGGGCCGTATCGGCGTCTTTCGCTGTCGCGGAATCGGCCGTCTTCGAACGCATCACCGTGTCTTTAGCTACGAACACGAAATATTCTCCCATTTGTTCCACCACGGCCCTGCCTGGCACGACGGTCTGCGGAGAAGCGTCCTGGTTGTGTACCCTTACCACCGTACTCATTCCGGGACGCAGGATATAGTCGGGATTGGGGAATGCCAGGCGGATGTCGATGGAACCCGTCTGCGGGTCCACGGCCCGGTCGATGAACAGGATCTTTCCGGGGAAGCGATAGAGCTCGCCGTTGGGCAGTTGGATCGTAAAAAGCGAGTCGATCGATCTGGCCTTCCCGGCCTGCAGTTGTTCGAAATGCGGCAGTTGCTTTTCATTCACCAGGAAATCGACGCCCATGGGATTGTCGGTCGAAACCGTATTGAGAACGGTGGAACCCGGACTCACGAGATTGCCTACCCTCACCTGCGAAATACCGATTGTGCCATCGAAGGGAGCATAGATGCTGGAATAGGAAAGATTGGTCAGCGCCGTTTTCAGGAGCTGCTGAGCGGCGAATACAGAATCCTTCGCGTTCTGAAGGGCAACATTTGCGTGATCTACTAACTGAGTGGCGATGGCCTTGTATTTCGCCAGGTAGGCATACCTGTCGGCGTCCTGCTGTACGAGCTTCAGGTTGCCCGAATCCATGCGCAGCGCGGCCCTGGCCTGGTCGACGGCCGCCGTATAGAGACGCTCGTCCAGCTTGTAAAGTAACTGTCCCTTATGCACATGCGAACCTTCCGTGAAGTTGATGGAAGTCACATACCCGGTCACCTGCGCTGTGAGGCTAACCTGGCTGATCGCGACCGTGGTCGACGGATATTTATCATAATAGGTCACGGATCGCTCGCTCACCGTCATCAGGTTGACAGCGACGGGAGGGGTGGGCGGCGTCGGTTTTGGCTTGCAGGAAAAGATCATAAGGCTGCTAACAAAAACCAGGATCGATGCCAGTCTATTCATACAAGTGGTTGTTATATTAATTAGGCTTGTTAATGGTGATGATCCCCATGGCCTTCTCCAGATCGATCTTGCTGGACAGGATCTGGAAGAGGGATGTTTCATACGTCAGTTCGGATGTGATCAGGTTGGATTCCGCGGTGATCACGTTCAGATACGGCACCACGCCCTGCAGGTATTGCAGTTGTACGATGTCATAGGTCCTTCTCGCCAGCGCCACATTGTCTTTCGAGATCGAAAGGCTGTACAGATTGCTCTTGTAGTTCGCCAGCGCCGTCGTGTATTCGCTGTATATCTGCGACTTAAGACTGAACTCGCTGTAATCCAGCAGATCGGCCTGCAATCGGGACCTTTTGATGTTATTGATTCGGGACAATCCGGTAAAAACGGGCATTGTCACCGAGAGACCCAGAAAAGAATAGGGGTAAGCCTGTGAAAACAGCTGCCCGAAGCTGTTGTTTTGAAATACATAGTCATAATCGAAAAAGGCGCCTACCGTAGGCAACCAGGCCTTTTGATAATAGGCGATCTGCCGCTGTTGGAGTGCTTTGACCGTCGCCAGGGTCTGGAATTCGATGCGCTTTTCGAACTGCAGCTGTTGGGTCGTATCGAAACTGATGTCTTCCATCATCCTCGTAGTATCGTAGACGACATTGAAATTGGATAGCGGCGGATAGCCCATCACCTGTTTCAACGCGGCATACTGGGGAAGGACATTTTCGACGGCCTGTCTGAGCTGGAATTTCGAATTATTCAATGAAATAACGGCCTCGTCATAATTGGTCTCGTCGGTGATCCCGCTGACATATTGATGATAGGTATCGCTCATGTTCTTTGTCAGCCGGGCTGTATCCTCTTTGAGGACATTGATCTGTTCCAGTGTAAGCAGAAGGCTGTAGAACGTCTTACTGACCCCCGCGACGATCCCGATCTTCGTGCTGTCGGTGATCTGCTCGGCTTCTTTGACGTACAGGGGAGCGCTTTTTGCAGCATACAGCAACGCGGGATTGAAAATGGTCTGGGTTACGCCGAGTACGGGTATGAAGCTGTTGACGACCCCCGTTTTCTGTTCGCTGACAGTACCGGTAGTGCTGTTTTTGATAAAATTGGTGGGCAGGGTTAGATAATGGGTGAGATTGGCGGAAAGGTTCACCTGGGGAAGCCATCCGGCCATCGCTATGGAATTGCTCGTGCGGGCGATGGCTATGTTGACCACGGCCTGGTTGATGAAAGGCTGATGTTTCAGGGCATAATCGACGCATTGGGTAAGCGTCAGCGTGCTGTCCGCGCGATCGGACGGTTGCGAAAAGGCCACGATCGATAGCATACTCAGGGTCAGGGTACCGATTATGAAACGTTTCAAATGTAGTACAACATGTTTAAGCATATCGATCGGGAAAATTTACAAAGACAAAGTTCTCCTCCATGGGGCGCAGCAATCGCGGTGCCAAACTGCTGTATCCGAAGGAAGGAACGACCCAGAGTGCTGGTCAGTGAGGAGTCCGCAAAGGTTACTCTTTTTGGGGTAAAGATGAATTAAAAATCAATTAAATGCGATCATTTGACAGGGTGGGAAGTCCGATACGCTGTGCCCTTGAAAAGGGCTACCAGCTCACCCGCGGTGTTGGTGGTGCGGATATCGTAAACTCCTGTCTTATTCCCGAGATGGATCTCTTTGGCCTCGACGAACAGGAGCTCGCCTGTCCTGGCCGGCCGGGTAAAGGTGATAGAGACGTCGAGTGCTACAGTGATGACACCGTGTGAATTACAGGCGAAGGCAAAGGCAGAATCGGCGGCCGAAAAAAGGACTCCGCCATGTGCCTGGTTGAAGCCGTTGACCATCTGTTCATTGATCCGGTAATGCAGCCGGCAGTAACCGGGACCGACCTCATCGATCTTCAGACCCAGCCAGTGTGAGAACCGGTCTCTTTCCAGCATCAATGCGGTAATAGCGGCGGGAGTCTTGCCTTTTTCTTCCATAAGCAGATTTTTCGGTGTGTCTAGCGGAAGACCCTGTCTTTCCGCATGGCCAGCAGGGTAAGCACTTCGGCGCTGGTGCCCTTGAACGGTCCCGAGGCTTCGATCTTCAGGGTAGCCATGGCGGCCGCAAACTCTCCGGCCTCGCGGATGGACACTCCCCGGACCCGTTGGTAAAGATAGCCCGCCATATAGGTATCTCCGCAGCCTGTTGCATCCACGACGGAAGTGGTCGGAATATAGGCCGGGATTTGGGTAAGAACACCGTCGTTGTAAATGACTGAGCCCTTGCTTCCGAGGGTGACCACTACCTCCTGAACGCCCCAGCGGGCAAGCTCCTTCGCTCCCTGGCGGACATCGGCAATCCCTGTAAGCACGGTCATTTCCGATTCGTTCACTTTCAGCGTATGTACATATTGGAGCGCTTCCTTTTTATCGGCCCAGTCGATGGCCAGCACATTGGACCTTTTTACCTCGCGCAAATATCCCTGCGCATCCAGCGAGATCTGCCCCTTCCTTGCCAGTGCGGGGAATACTCCCAGTGGTATATCACCGGCCAGCAGGGGACCGAGATGAAAAACCCTGGCATCGATATCTTTCAGGGACCCGGGCTGAAAGCTATCCGCCCGCCCCAGAACACGCTGAACACGATGATCCTGGTTTTCGGAATACCTGTTCTCGAAGAAGACCGTTTCCGCGCTGGGCAGGACGGTGACATCGATGCCTTTTGAACGCAGGTCATTAACGAAAGACATGTCGGCCTGCGCGAGTGCGGTGACAAGACGGTACCTGACGTCCAGCTTCGACAAAGCGTTGGAAAAATAAAAAGCGGTCCCTCCCGCCATGTGAACAACCGATCTCGGGGTAACAACCTTGTCGTGGGTAATATGACCAATGCAGCAGATTTCTGTCCTTTCCATACAGGGGATTTTCGGGCAATTTGTAAAGGTAGTGATTTTTTAACATGGTGCGATTAGCTATTTGATGTGATTTACTTGCAATTGTCACAGGGATTTCTTTACTTTGTATCTCAAAGCACTTTTTAATAAAATGCTCCGGTTCAATCGCATCTATTTTCTGTTGACCGTCGTACTGATCGGCGTAGAGAGTTTCATCGGTCTCTGCATGCACGACCCCATTATCAGGCCCTACGTTGGAGATGTCCTGATCGTTGTCCTTCTTTATTGTCTGATCCGCAGTTGGTGGGACCTGCCCGTCGTTCCGCTGGCGCTGGGTGTACTCGTCTTCGCCTACGGGGAAGAAACGCTGCAATATTTCCATTTTGCCGACCGGTTGGGTTTTACCCGGCCGTCGTTGATGCGGACGCTGATCGGCACCTGGTTCAGCTGGGTGGATATGGGGTGTTACACCATCGGCATCGGAATGGTCCTTGCGGCGGAAATGTTTTTCCGACAGAGACATTGGAAGCTGGCCGAAACAAAATCGTAAGCTATGAACCCTTTTGTAAAACCGGGGTCCATCGTCAGGACCATTTGGGGACGCGGGGATACCATCCTGCTGATCTTTGCAGGCGCATCGGCGGAATTCGCACTGAACAAATCCGTCGACTGGCTCTATTTCACGGGGCGTTTGCCCAAAGATCCCCTGGGCCGTCTTTTCTCCACGGTGAGTTATGCGCGGCGGATCGTTTTCGCCGATACCGCGGACGCCAATGCCGCCATCGATCACATCACGGCAATCCATAAGGGCGTGGAAAAAGCCCGCGGCTACACCATACCGGCCGGCGCCTACCTGGATGTCCTGTTCATGCTTGTCGGCTATTCGATCAGCGCGTATGAAACGGTGGAAAGGAAAATGTCGGCCGGGGAAAAGGAGGAAGTCTTTTCGGTCTTTTTGCGTGTCGGCCGGCGGATGGGTCTGAGCGGCCTGCCCGCCAGCTATACGGAATTCATGGCACTGCGGGAAACCCATTTGCGCGAAAACCTGGTCCGCAGCGAATTCTCCAAAGATCTCTATCGCCAATACCGGAAGCACCTCGGGGCGGTGCGCTATTTCGTCCTGTTGCAGGCGCAGGTGTTGCTGGTCCCGGATCGGGTCCGACGATTGCTGCGTCTGTCCTCCATTCCCTTTTTCTATCCCGTGGTGCAGTTGTATAAAGCCGCCCGGATGGTAAGGCTGGACAAGAGTATCAAGTATCTGTTGTTGCCGCCGCAGTATCGGGAACAGATTTTCGGTCTGGATTCATTAACTTAGGGGAACTATGCAATCCCGTCGCGATTTCCTTTATAAAATGACCGGTTCGGTCGCTGCGCTCTCGGTGCCTGCAAGCCTGGTGCAGGCTTGTTCTTCATTGATACCTTCTCACGATAGTCCACCTCTTAGGGTAGCCATCATGGGGCTGGGCAGTTATGGTACCCGCGTGGCGGAAGCCATGCAAAGTTGTACACGGGCCACGCTGGTGGGCGTCATCAGCGGCACGCCTTCCAAGATCAGGGCATGGCAGTCCAAATACCATATCCCGGAAAAGAATTGTTACGACTATACGAGTTACGATGCAATCCGTGACAACCCCGATATCGATGCGGTGTACGTCATCACGCCCAACGCGCTTCATCATGACGCCGTCATACGGGTGGCGAAGGCCGGCAAACACGCTATTTGCGAAAAGCCGATGGCCGTGAATGCCAAAGAAGGTCAGGAAATGGTAGACGCCTGCAAAAAGGCTGGCGTCAGGCTGCTGGTCGGCTACCGGATGCATTTCGAACCGCATACGCTCGAGATCATCCGCATGCGAAAGGCCGGGCAATTCGGCAAGGTCCTGTTCTTCCAGGGTCTCTCCGGTTTCACGATAGGGGACCCCACGCAATGGCGGCTGAATAAGGCCCTGTCCGGAGGAGGCTCGATGATGGACATCGGTATCTATTCCGTCAATGGCGCCCGCTATATGATCGGGGAAGACCCGATCTGGGTGACGGCACAGGCCACCAAGACCGATCCCGTGAAATTCAAGGAAGGGGTGGATGAGACCATTCAGTTCCAGCTGGGTTTTCCCGGCGGAGCGGTCGCCTCCTGTCTTTCCACGTACAGTATGAACAATTTAGACCGCTTTTTTCTCAACGGCACCGGCGGGTTTGCGGAGCTGCTGCCTGCCACGGGTTACGGACCCATCCAGGGACGCACCAACAGGGGACCGCTGGATCAGCCCGTCGTAACACACCAAACGGTACAGATGGACGCCATGTCCGGCATCATCCTGCATGGCGAGCAACCGGTCGTACCCGTGGACGGCGAAGAGGCGGTCAGGGATCTGAAGATCCTCGACGCCATTTATCAGGCGACCCGCACCGGTGAAAAGGTCGCGTTGCAATTATAGGCAACCATCCGCCCGATCGACGCGTTGATACTGGTGATATTCTATTGCCAGCCAGCGTTCATTTTCCTTCCCTCATTCGACTGCCTGTAACAAGGTCTTCAAGGAAGATCGCAAATCTATTGTATGCGCAAGATACTTACCGCGTGGCTGTGTCTGTGTGTGCCTGTCTGTCTGAGCGCCCAATACAATTTTGGCATCGGCAACGGCAATTACTCCGGCATTCAGGGCGCTCGCATCAATCCCGCCGTGACGGCGGGAAGTCCCCTGAAATGGGAGGTCAATCTGGTTTCGGGTGACATGCTTTATGACAACACGTTCGTCTATATTCCAAAAGGCTCGGTACCCGTCCTTGGCTTCAAATCCATCTACAAAGGCATCATCGATAACAACCATTTCTACACCCATTACGATCCGTCGAACCCGGGTAAGCTGTATCAGTTTACGATGTCGACCGAGGTGCTTGGCCCATCGGTTCGTTTCAATATCGGGACCGACCAATCTATCGGACTGACGATTGCCGCCCGCTCGTACGAGAACATGCACGATCTCCCCGGAACCACCGCACAGACAGCCTTCGCCTACCTGATGCAATCCGATCTATGGAACAAACCGCTCAGAGATCACAGCTCGCGGCTAAATGGCATGGGATGGCTGCAATACGGGCTCAATTACTCCGCCGTCCTGCTCGACGACGGGACCAACAAGCTGAAAGCGGGCATCGGCATCAATTATTTGCAGGGAGTCATTGCGGCATATGCGAAAAATACCAATCTCAATTATTCCATCAATGACACTGCCAACCTGCAATTCACGAATTCCAGCGTCGACTATGGGCGGACGGATTATGACTCTTATCGCAGGATCGGCAGCTATGGCGATCTGAACCACGGACATGGTCTCAGTGTCGACGCAGGTATCGTTTTCTCGCATAAAGGTGACCCCAACGATCCGACGGTGCCCTATGATTACCGGTTGGGGGTTTCCGTTATGGACCTTGGGTCCATCGATTTCAACCGGAATGCGGCGGCCTTTCATCTGCAGACCGATACAGCCAATTTTTCCGCCTGGAGACAGGTGCATCTGACCAGCAATATCGCGGTCGACAAGACACTCAGCGCAGTTTTCTATCATGGTGATTCGACGAAGTCCAGGACCGCCGATCATTTCACCATGGCGATGCCTGCCGCGTTCAGCTTCCAGGGCGATTTCCGGCTCACGACCCGGTTGTTCGTGAACGCAACCATCGTCAAGGGCCTGCATCACGGCGATAAACCCGGCGTGGAACAGCCCGATCTCTATTCTGTTACGCCAAGACTGGAGACTCCGTGGTGGGAGGTGAGCGTGCCGCTGTCGATGTTGTATTATGGGGAGTGGAGACCAAGGATCGGTCTTGCGTTTCGCGTCGGCTGGTTCTTTATCGGAGGCGATGCACCGGCATCCCTGTTTGGGCTTGGTGCCATGGAGGGAGCGGACGTCTATGCAGGCATCCGGTTCTTCAACCTGAAGTAAAAAATAGACAGACTATGCAAATAAGCGCTATCCTGCTTACCGGGCTTGTACTGGTGGGTTTTGTTGAAACCTGGAAGGCGGATCCTTCGAAGGCAAAGGTGCAGTTCTCCGTTCACGGCCCGTTCGGCACCGTCCACGGGAGCTTTACGGGACTAAAAGCCTCTATTCAATTCGATGAACAGCATCCCGGGAGCGGCTCGATATCCGCCACCATCGACCCCAATACCGTCAGCACGGGCATCGGCATGCGGAACCACGATCTGAAACACGAGGAAAAATGGCTGAACACGGCCAAATATCCCACCATCTCTTTTCGCTCCACTCATATCGAGCGCACATCCAAAGGCTTTGAAGCAGCGGGCGATCTGACGCTGAAAGGGGTCACCAAACCGGTGCGTATACCCTTTACCTTTAGTCCGAGCGGCAACAGCGGGTTGTTCAAAGGCGAATTCGTCATCCATCGCGAAGATTTCGGCGTCGGGGGCAAAGGAGGGTCAGTAGGAAACGATATCACGATCAGCCTGGAGGTCCCTGTTACGAAATAGCGTGGCCGACGGGGGCACTCTGCGGTAAGACATGCAGGATCAGCCCTGCGCTTTTTTCACCTTCCCCAACGCCACCTTATAATCATCGGGGGTGCCGCTTATCCTCAGATTGATGAAGTGGACCCGTTTGTCCTTGTCCCGGTATTCGATGGCATCCACCTGGTCGGGATCGACTTCCTCCTGTTTTTTACCGAACAGCTTGTGCCAGCCCGCCGAGGTCACGAGCTTCAGCGGTATGCGGATATAATATTCCATGTGCGTATCTATCGATTGCGTGCCGGAGATCTCCATGAATCCCAGCGAAGAATTGATGTTCATGTCCGGTATCGACAAAACGCCGTTCTTCAGCGCCAGGGAATTACGCAGGGTGTCAAACCGGATCCGGGTCAGGTTCTTTCCTCCGAAATACGAAGCCATGGCTTGCATGGGGGCGAAATTCACCAATTCTCCATCGATGATCTCGATATCCATTTGCGCCTGTGACTGATCGATCAACGGGGTGAGATCGGGATGTACCTGGATATAGCTTTTGATCTGACCGCTCAGGATACCCTTGATGTTCTTGTTGATGACATAATCCTGGCCGAGATGATCCGCCTTAAGCATCAGTTTCTCGAGATT
>DASYSV010000504.1:0-4520 GCA_036010185.1 Puia sp. | reverse complement strand
GATAGCGGGTATCCGCCAGCATAAACTCTCCGTCGCTGCCATTGCTTTCCAGGCCTACGCGCGCCATGGGACGAATTTCCCGGTCATCGCTGTATAGCTTTTTCAGTGCGCGGGCGGGATCTTTAATTCCGGGGGGAGGCGGGGAGTCTTCATAATGAAAAATACGGCCCATTCCGCTCATCATATGATAGAGGATATGACAATGAAAAAACCAGTCGCCGCTTTCCGTAGCGGCAAATTCGAGCGTATCCGTCTCCATGGGCAGAATGTCTACCACTTCTTTTAGGGGCGCATATTCGCCCTGACCGTTGAGCAGCCGGAAAAAATGGCCGTGCAGATGCATGGGATGACGCATCATCGTGCCGTTGAACAGGATGATCCGTACGTTCTCTCCATGACGGATCAGTATCTTATCCGACTCGGAGACGGTCTTGTTGTCGATGGTCCAGACGTAACGGTTCATGTTCCCTGTGAGGTTGAAATGAAAGACCCGTGTCGGCGCTTCCGGAAGCGTCGTCGGCGTCGGCGAGCGAAGCATCCCATAATTGAGCGTGGTGCCGCCCGATTCGCCATACATGACAGTATTCATATCCATGGTCTGGTTGCTCATCGCCATGCCGGTCTCTTTCATTTCACCGTTGCCCTTCATCATCCCGTTCATCATCCGCATGCCATCGAAATAGCGCAGGGGAGGCAGTGGTTTTAAGGTCACCTTTGCGCCGCTGCCCAGCCAAAGAGAGGTACTGCCGGTACGATCTTCGGCGGTCGCCCGCAATTCGAAGCTGCCCGAGTCGGGCACGGTGACCAGCACATCGTAGGTTTCGGACACTCCGATGATGAGACGGTCTACATCCACGGGATCGACTTCTTTCCCGTCGCTGGCTATGACCGTCATTTTGCCGCCGGAATACTGTAACCAGAAATAGGTGGATGATCCGCCGTTGATGATGCGCAGACGTATTTTGTCGCCGGGTTTATAGTGCGTTGCGGCTTCCTGCGGTTGTCCGTTGACGAGAAACCGGTCATAATACACGTCGCTGACATCCATGGGAAACATACGTTTCCATTCGCTGGTCAGTTTAGCATTCAGGCTGTGCGCTTTTATCGCCGCGGCATAATCCTGTGTGCTGCCTTTCCGGATGGAATACCAGTCTGTACCGAAATGCAGGCTGCGTTGGATCTCATAGGGCTTTTCGTCCGCCCAGTCGCTTAGAAGGACGACCTGCTCGTGCACCGGCGGTTCGGTTCCGGGGCGCGGATGAATGACGATCGCCCCATATAGCCCGATCTGCTCCTGTAACATCGTATGGGAATGATACCAGTACGTTCCGTGCTGAACGATCGGGAATTTCGCGACATAGGTCTGCATCGCGCGGATGGGCGGAGAGGTCAGATAGGACACTCCGTCATATCGATTCGGCACGATCACCCCATGCCAGTGGACCGAGGTTTCCATCATCATCCCGTTGTGAATATATATCTCGGCGGTATCGCCTTCCGTAAACTCGAGCGTGGGGCCCGGCAACCGGCCATTGACGGCGATGGCATGGCGGGGATGACCGGTATAATTGACGACCGTATCGCTGATGTACAGGTGATAGACGACCGTATGTGGGCGATCCGCGGTTTGAGCGCGATCCATGGTTTGAGGACGATCCGCGGTATGAGGATGATCCTGGGCGCGGGCGTATGTCCAGGTACACAGCACCAGCCAGCAGAACAAACAGGTTTTCCTGGTCACAGGTCTTATGGTTTCAGGGTGCTGGTGACCTTTCCGCACGTGGGCATGCTGGAGCCGTAGTAGGGATTGTGGATCGCCGTTTCGTTGCTGAGCCAATAGACCTTCTTCATCGGGCAATAGTCCTCATAGATGGGCTGCTGCGACAATTTTGCCTGTTTGGCCAGGGCGGCCATATTCGCAGACAGGCTCTCAAAATGCTCGCGCTGATGCCTGATATCGCTGGACTCCGAGATATGCCGGGCGTCGTAGGCCAGCTTATTCTGCAGGGTCATGAAGGCCTTATGATCCTTCTCGGGCAGCGCGGACATGTTCACCCCACCCACGGCAGTCAGCATCTCTTTGGCGGCAGCCGCGGCGGCTTTGGCATCGTCCTTCACCAGGGCATCCTTGACGCCGTAATAGCCGGCGAGGACAGGTGACAGAGCGGGTTCCTGTGTATGTCCAACAACGCTTGCCGTCAGGACGGCAATCAGAAGCAATATTTTCATATTCAATAAATTCAACTTTGTTCGAGGATGCCGTCGAGCACATTTTTCAATTGATCTGCGCGGGTCACTCCACTCTGCCGCCATTTGATCTGGCCATCGCGGAAGACGATCAGCGTGGGAACGCTTTGTATCCCGTATGCCGATGCGACGGCGGGATTGCGATCGATGTCCATTTTCAGGATGGTGATACTTTCACCCATTTTGTCCTTGACTTCCTTGAGTATCGGCGGCATCATTTTGCAGGGACCGCACCATTCCGCCGAGAAATCCACGAGGACAGGTTTATTGCCCTGGATGATCTCGCCGAAGGACCTCTTTTCACTTGTTGCCATATACGCTCGATTTCCTGTAAAGTTAGTGAATTTTGCCGACTACCGTTGCCTTCCAGAGGATCGCATGCCCGCGGATCAGCGCGTTATCGGCGTCGATGGTTTGTATCGGCGGGGCGCCGAGATATTGCAAGGCAGCCTGGTAGGATGAAAGCAACGGTCCCGACGAGACGAGGGTGATCGGGCGATGACCTATGGCTTTGAGCTCTTCCCCGATGAGCAGACCGCTGAGATATTGATAGTTGTCTTCTTTACCCAGCCGTTTGAACAGCTGGTTGGTTCGGACCGAGAAGGCGCCGCGCAGGATGGACGAGTCGCGTGCGGCATCGATCCCCGCATAAAAAGCGGTGGTTACCGCGGCGGACGAAGGTTTGGCGACCGAGACGGCAAGCAGGCTTCGCTGAGCCAGCAGGTTGAAAAATTCCCCGGTCATATAGGTAGTGAATGCGACGGCCCGGCCCTCGCGAATGGTAATGTGTTTGGAATGTGTGCCGGGGAAAATAAAAACACGTTCTTGCTTTTCTACCGGCGGGCGGCAGCCGATGAGCTGCGTTTCCTCGCCGCGTATAACGTCATCGTGTGACCGAATTCCGGGTACCAGCAATATGGTATGCGGGAAATCCATGGTGGCCGGAAGGACCGCGGGTCGCAGATCGGCACCCGAGACATCGAATGGAAGGGGGTGGTAAGGCAATTCCTGGATGCCCAGCGAGGAGGATACCATGCCCGACAGAAGGATCGTCGCGCCATGCAGGTCCAGCGAATGCTGCCGTTGGAGATCGTCGATCGCGCCGTACAGGATGCTTCGGTAAAAGCCGGCGCGTTGCGGTTCGGGCAGCTCGCTCCGTTGCCAGTCCGAAAATGCAGCGGTTATCCCGTAGTCGCTTCGCGTCGAAGCCACTACCTTGCCGGAAGGATCTTCCACCGCCCGCAGCCGGAAGGCAGAAGTTCCCCAGTCGCAGCTGATCAGCAGATCGACACGGGCTTTAGCGTTGGCCGCGTCAGTCGTGGCTGTCATGGCTCAGTGCGGACTTTGTCGAAATATTCCTTTTGGAGCTGCAGGGTTTTGGTATCGGCCTTGATGGCTTTCAGGGCTTCTACCAGCTGCGCGATCGTATGCTCGCTGATCAGCTCGCCCTCGGCCTTCGTGGCTTTTGCTCCTTCCCCGGCATAATGATTGGGAAAATCGGCATACCACCAGATGGCGGTATATACATTGGGGATGCTCAGCCGGTGCTGGTTTGCGCCGGACTCGTTGTTGGCGCTGTCCATCTCGACGAGATCGGGCCGCAGATATAGTATTGAGGACGTCTCGCGTTCGCCCGCATGCTGATCGCCTGCCATATCGGATCTATGCAGTACCGCCAGCTGCCGCCGGTAGATAGAATCCGAGCTTGGTTCGAAGAAATAGACTGCATAGTTGCGTCTTTTTCCCAGCCGGGTCTGAATGAAATAACGGATCAGCTCGGGGTTGCCGCCATGACCGTTGATGATGACGATCTTGTCGAAACCGTTGCGTGCGATCTCGTCACAGGTGGCTTCGAGGAGATCCCAAACGACGCGCTCGGGAAGCGCAAAGCTACCGGGCACATGCCGGGCCTCGTTGATCTGACCATAAAAATAATCGGGGAAGACGACGGCATATTCCTTCTTCGTCGCCCGCGCGGCCCATTCTCTCACCTGGATCAGATCGCTGCCGATCGGCACGTGCGGTCCATGTTTTTCCAGGATACCGATCGGGAGGATACAGGTACGGCCGGAAGTTGCCAGGGCTTTGGGCCAGTCGCTGGCCGTCAATTCATCCCAGCGACTATGCAGCTGCTGGGCGCCGGTCGTCAGGCAAATAAGGATCAGCGAAGGAAGAAGGAAGTTTCTCATATATTAGTCTTTAGCGGATTGGATGGAGATCGACGCTACCTGGAAACAATCCAGTTCGGCCAGCGAGAAGACCACTCTGTAGCC